>CAZOTX010000090.1:0-6206 GCA_964582835.1 uncultured Pseudomonadota bacterium
AGCCAAATCAGGCTAGCAGAATTGACAATAGATGCAACCAGATTTAAAATGAAGCACTCCCCCGTTTCAAATAGATAATTATCAAGAATCATTTTGATTATTTTGTCCTAAACCTCTTACAAGTAGTCGAAAAATTCAATCCAACACTTTGCCTGGTATGGTGATTGACACCTAACGTCATATCCGCTAGCTTCAGAAGTAGTAAAAAATTATAAAACATTTTATGTACTTAAATTATATGGGAAAAAATAAATCAGCTCAATGGGTGGACATTTCTGAGGAAATTCAAGATGCACTGAATACAGATAAAGCGGTTGTTGCACTGGAATCGACAATTATTTCACATGGAATGCCTTATCCTCAAAATTTGGAAACAGCGCTAGCTGTTGAAAAAATAATTCGAAATGAGGGGGCTTTCCCTGCAACAATAGCTATTTCAAGAGGCAGAATCAAGATTGGTTTGAGTAGACAGGAACTGCAGCAATTTGCTCAAAACAATGATTTGGTAAAAGTCAGCCGAAGAGATTTTCCGATAGTTCTTTCACAAAAAAGGAGTGGAGGAACTACTGTTTCGGCAACTATGATTTGTGCTCAGATAGCCGGAATTCCAGTTTTTGTGACTGGCGGAATTGGCGGAGTGCATCGTGAAAATGAAAAAACTATGGACGTTTCTGCAGACTTGATGGAATTGGCTTTTTCAAATGTTGCTGTCGTCTGTGCCGGAATAAAATCCATACTTGATATCCCTAGAACTCTTGAATATTTGGAAACAAATGGTGTGCCTGTAATTGGTTATCAGACTTCAGAGCTCCCCTCATTTTATACTAAGTCCAGTGGTTCTAACGTTCAGACTCGGATTGACACTCCTTTAGAAATTGCACGTTGTATGAAAATTAAATGGGATTTGGGATTGGACGGTGGCCTGGTGATTGGGAATCCTGTGCCTCAGGAAGAATCAATGGATGAGTCACTAATTGAAGGGGCAATTACTGAAGCGCTAAAAGAGGCAAATGAAAAGAAAATTGAAGGAAAAGAAGTTACTCCGTATTTGTTGGAGCGAATTAATCAGCTTACTAACGGAGAAAGTCTGAAGAGTAATATTGCACTGGTACGCAACAATGCTAGCTTAGGGGCCAAAATAGCCTTGGCTTACAAGGCTCTGCTTTGATCCATCCGTATTACTTGAGTTTTTAATTCTGAAACGGCCAATTCTACAAGAGATGCTGCAATAGATTTTTCCAAGGCATTTTGGACTGAATTTGTGACAATTTCCTTCAACTCATTTTCTGTGAAACTAAAACTGTCTGCTTTTTTAAATTTTTCTTTTTCATCAAAATTTTCGAAAGAACTTGTCTCTGTTTCTGGGTGACGCTGTTCTTTTCCGGTAATTTCTTGTTCTCGGTCAAATCCCATAAAAGCCTCTTCAGCATCCTCCCAACTGTCAAATACATCTTCTTCGAGTATAGGTGACTCTTCAGTATACATTTCTTTTTCTAATTCTGAATCAACATCCTGTATTTCTGTGGATTCTACATCAATACTGTCTTCCAATTCATCAACTAGCAGATCACCATAATCAATTTTTTCATCCACTAATTCTTTTTCATTAATTTCAAGAAGATCTCCTATTTCATCCGACATAATTGTTACCATTTCGTCTTCTGAATCTGTTTGCCCGTCTTCAGAAAATCCTACAACTTCTTTTTTATCTTTTTCCAGATATTCTTCCAATTCTTCTTCTTTTGTTTCTAGCTCTGTTTCTTCAGAATCAAGCGCTTTCATTTGTTCGCTAAGATCTTCCAATTCAATCATAGCACTTTCTGCTGATTCTTCCTGCCCTCCAATACTTTCCTGAACCATAGACATGATTTCCACATCTTCTTGACTTTGATCAAGATCTGTTTCAAATTCATCTGCAGATGTATCTTCTACATATTGCTCAATATCAGTCCTGTCAATTTCCTGTTCCACAGAATCGGACAACAATTTATTGTCAATTGAATTCGACGGTTCATATATGGATTCTTCGGAAATAGTTTCTAGTTCGAAATTATCCATTTCCTGAATGAATTCTGACTTAGTATTGCTGTCGGAATCAGTATCTTGAGGTGAAGGCTCGGTCAACTTTTCAAATGAAGAGAGATTTTCTGGGAATTCCGGCTGAAAATCTTCCTCGTCCAAATTTATATCCGTCAAGTCTTCTTTAGGTATCCGATCTAATTTCGGAGAGCGTGTCAAGATATCAACTTCTTCTTCAAAATCATTTACTTCAAGATTAATTTCTGTTGATGCTTTTAAATCTGGTTCTATAATTTCATCCTCTATGTTAAGTCGATTTTCAGCATATTTTTCTTCCAAACCGGATTCTTTAAGTTTTGCCAATCCTACTGAAGCTGGATCTGTACTAGTTGAAAGAATGTCTGAGACAACATCTTCAGAGTCAGCATCAATATCATCTTCATCAAGTTTAAGATCAAATTCAAAGCCGTTGTCCATCGCCATTCCTTCATCATTGATTACTTCCAGATTATCAGATGACATTTCATTTTCATCCAACGCTACAATTTCAGTTTTCAACGAATCCATAGAAATGTCATCAAGAATCATTGAATCCATTTCACTACCTGTTGGAGACGAAGATCTAGATTCATGAATTTTTTTCTCTAAATCTTCTGTTACTTGAGATTCTTCCTCCCCAGATGGAATTACTTTTTGTTTGCCTTTTTTTATATCATTCAATTGATTATCAATAGAACTCATGTCTATTCTGAAATCTTCTTCTGAATTATCAGGTTCAATGCCAAAATTTTTATCCAAAGTAATAAACTTACTAAGTTGTTCTTGAAGCATCGATGCTTCAAAGGGTTTGCGAAGGAAGCCATTGATTCCAAGTTCTGAAATAATTTTTTCGCTAATCTCGTCTTTCGAGTTTGCAAGCAAAATTATTGGGATATTTTTCAGCTTTGGATCTTTACGTATATTTCTGCAATTTTTATAGTTTAAATCGAAATCCGAATTACTGAGTAAAATTAAATCCGGTTCTAAATATTTTGCCTGTTGTACAAATAAATCTGGATTTGATTCTTGTGTAACAGAAATTGCACTAGCTTTAAACGAGGCAGCAATTAAACTTTGAATTTCAGGATTTTCTTCAAGTACAAGAATTAATTGGGACATGAATATTATTTTTAGACTCTTATAATTGTCAAAACAAAGTCACTAATAAAATTACTCTTGAAAACTAATTCTGCATATATGCAAGATAATGCCCTAAGTATTGAACAAATTTTAACTAAGTTTGTTATTTACTTTGAACCTTTTCCAAAGTAACTTTATCCTGTGTAGATTACAATTTTAATTGTTTCCAGACTGAGAACAAAAACTATGCCACTTAAAATAATCTCAAAATATATTGCTTCAGAATTCAATCGCTATTTTTTGTTGTTTTTTGGAGCATTTATTTTGATGAGCTTGGTTGGTAACTTTTTTGGTAATTTGGCAGAAGTTTTTACTGACTGGCAGAGTTATGTTAAATTCCTAAAAGAAACAGCTCTTTTGTTGCCTTTATTATTAGAATTAATAATACCTATAACAGTTTTACTAGCCACCATTGCCACATACAGTTCACTTAACAAGACTGCTGAATTGCTGGCAATGCGTAGTTCAGGAATCGGAGGTTGGAGACTGGTTTTTCCTGTGTTAGCTGTTTCTGTTTTGATAGCTGTTTTTTCATATCTCAGCCAGAATTATATGTACACATGGATGCATCAAACATGGGTCAAACAGGAAAATTCTGAGCGCTTGTCTCCATTATGGAAAGTGGGTGAAGATCAAAGTATTTACTATTTTGGGAATCGCCAAAATAATGGGAAAATAAGTTCAATTACTTCATTCAATTGGATATTACCCCCCTTCCAACTTTTGGGAAGAACTGCAATCGAACGGGGAGAACAACAAAACAATTCATGGGTTTTTCACGACATTCAAAGGCACATTTTCAAAGATGAAAATTTGCAGCTTGAACACGTTGAAGAATGGAGAATCGAAACAGATAAATTGCCCACTGTATCCTTTGAAATACCCACTTCTCCACATCATCAACCTATCCTTGATTTATATGAAAATATTATTAAACTTCAAAGTGAGGGACAAGATGTAACTCTTCATTGGGTTGCGTTTTTCCAGAAAACCGCTTATCCGTTTCAAATATTCATCATGGTGCTGATAGGTTTGGGACTGTCTGCATCATACAACAGACGTGGAATGGCTGCAGAGTCTCTGGCGGTTAGTTGTTTACTTGGCATTTTTTTCTGGATGCTCAATCAGATAACAATGGCAGTCGGAGGTGCGGGACTGATATTCCCGTTTTTTGCAGCATGGAGTGGAAATTTAATTTTTTTAACTTTAGCTCTTTGGCTAATATTTTATAACCGTGTGTAAATTCTGCAATGTTTTGATTTCAGATTTGGATCAAACATAAAGTTAAGCAAAAATTGATTCCGTGAAATGCTGAGCATCAAATGGTCGTAAATCTTCTATTTGCTCACCCACTCCAATGTAACGTACAGGGATTTCAAACTCGTTGACAATACCAATAACAACTCCTCCCTTGGAAGTGCCGTCTAGTTTAGTTATTATAAGTCCTGTTAAATCTGTAGCTTCTATAAATTCCCGAGTCTGGAAAATAGCATTTTGTCCTGTGGTGGCATCAAGTACGAGCAAGATTTCATGCGGAGCATCAGGAATCAATTTACGGATTACTCTAACCATTTTTTTTAATTCTTCCATCAAATTCTTTTTAGTGTGCAAACGACCAGCTGTATCGCAGATTACAACATCATAATCTTCATTAATTCCTTTTTGAACTGTTTCGTACATCACTGCTGAAGGATCACTTCCTGGTTCATTTTGGAGGATTTCACAATCAGCTCGCTTGCTCCACTCAGACAACTGTTCTATAGCCGCCGCCCTAAAAGTGTCTCCTGCACCCAACAAAACTTTTTTTCCCTGCTGACGATATTGCGCAGCAATTTTTCCTATGGTAGTAGTTTTCCCTACCCCGTTCACACCAACAAAAAGCAAAATCAAAGGTTTCCTTTCCACAGTCCAAGGAACAGGGTATGTCTTGCTCATAATTTTTTGAATTTCCAACTGAATTTCTGATTGCAAAACTTGTGGACTGCTTAATTCATTACGATCAACTTTCTCTGTGATTGTGTCAAGAATTCGCTGGGTAGTTTCAGGACCTATGTCAGATCCTATAAGAACTTCTTCCAAATCATTCAGCAATTCCTCATTGATTTCTTTTTGCCCTAATACTACCTTTTCCAGATTATTGAGTATGTGTGTTCTTGTTTTTACGATTCCTTTACGGAGGCGCTCAAGGAGAGAATCTTCCTGATCAGAAAGATCCCTTGTCTCAACAGCATTTTCAAAATTACGGTGAAGCAACTGTTTGTTCCTGCGTTCCTCTTCAATTGAAGAAATCTTCTCTTGAAGTTCTTTTTCTCGTTGCTCGGCCTTTACAAAATTTGCGGACTCTTTAGCTTCCCGCAGTATTTTTTCTTCTTTGATTTGCAATTCAAGTGTTTTGGCATTCTCTTTTTCCAACTGGTTCAGGCGTTTCTCTTTTTTTCTACCAGACAATTCATGTATGGATTTATTTTTTAGTGACTTGCTGTGATGTCGAAACCATATTGAAAGAAAAAATATAATTATGAAAATTGACCCCCCAATCAAAATCAAGGTCATAGTTTCCTCAGAAATAGGAAGACTTTTATTAAATATCCTACTCAAATATAGATTTGCCTCTTCTCGGAATGTCGAATAGATTTTTTGCATTTCTTCAAAATTCAAGAAAATTATTTGCTAGTTGTTTTTGTTTTAGACAAAATTTAGAATCATAGTTAACAAGTTAATTACTGAAAGATACATCCGACACCACCCAACAAAAAATGTCCAACTGGTCAATTGATTCTTTGAATAAGGTACAGCGGGAAATCGTAGAACACAAAACCGGTCCAGCTTTAGTCATTGCCGGAGCTGGAAGTGGTAAAACAAGGGTGATTACTCACCGAGTTGCTCAGCTGATTCATTCTGGAATTCCAGCATCATCTATACTTTTACTGACATTTACCAACAAAGCTGCTAGTGAAATGGCACAAAGAGTTGGCTGGGCTTTAAATAATTCTACAGAACAACAAAAA
>CAZOTX010000091.1:0-6180 GCA_964582835.1 uncultured Pseudomonadota bacterium
TAAATTGGGATCCGAATCTCAAAACCAATGTTTCAGATGATGAAGTAGAACGTAAGGAGACTAAATCATCATTTTACACCTTTCAATACGGTCCTTTCCAAATTGGTACTGTTCGCCCTGAAACTAAATTTGGTGACAAATATGTGGTGATGCATCCGGAAGATGAAAGATATGCTCAGTATAATCACAGAGATACATTCCAATGTGAGTGGATAAACGGTAAAATCACTGCAACCATCATCAAAGATGAAATAGTTGATCCGGAATTTGGAACTGGTGCGATGACAATTACACCGTGGCATGATCATGTCGACTTTGGAATTGCGGAGCGGCACGGTTTGGAAAAAGAACCGATAATTGATTTTGATGGGAATTTGTTGCCGATTGCACAGGAATTTACCGGAATGGGAATTGAAGAGTCACGACCGAAAATCATTGAAAAAATACGTGAAAAAGGATTGCTGGTTAATACAGATCATGGATACATTCATAGCAAATCATTCAACAGTCGTGGCGGAGGAGCAATTGAACCGCAAATTCGAGAACAGTGGTTTATCGATGTTAATAAGCCGGCTGTTGATTGGCGTGGAAAAAAGCAAAGCCTCAAAGAGGTCCTGATTGATGTTATTCGCTCAGGAGATATTAAATTGGTTCCAGAGCGTTTTGGTTCGACTTATTTTTATTGGGTAGATAATTTACAAGATTGGTGCATTTCAAGGCAAATTTGGTGGGGGCACCGCATTCCAGTATATTATAAAGACGGGGAAAGAAAGGCCCGTACAATTCCACCGAAAGAGCTTGATAGTTGGAAACAAGACCCTGACACACTTGATACTTGGTTTTCGTCTGCACTTTGGACTTGGAGTACTTTGATTGATCCCGTACTTGCAAAAAATTACTCTTTGTCACTGGAAGATTTGTTGGATCACAGTCCTGATTTTCAGAAATTTCATCCAACAAATATCATGGAAACTGGTTACGATATATTGTTTTTTTGGGTAGCTAGAATGATTTTGATGACGACTTATATGTTGCAGGACGTGCCTTTTAAAACAGTTTATTTGCATGGACTTGTGCGAACTCGAGATGGTAAAAAAATGTCAAAATCAGTTCCTGAAACTTGTATAGATCCCCTGGAAAGTATTGCTGAGTACGGGGCAGATACTCTGAGGATGGCTTTGATTCAGGGTGCTGGAGCCGGTCAAGATTTGCGGCTTTATCCAGAAAAAATGGAAAGTTGCCGCCGCTTTGCGAATAAAATATGGAACGCTGGGCGTTATATTTTACTGACAATTAAACCAGGAACTCCAAATTATCCTCCTGAAAAGATACATTCCGAATTGGCACAATGGCTCCTACATGGATTGAATGACTTGATCAGGGACTCACAAGCAGGCTTGGAGGCCCATCGTTTATCAGATGTTTTGGACTCGTTGAGGAGTTTTTTCTGGGGAGAATTTTGTGACTGGTATTTGGAAATGGATAAAAATCCAAACCGCACCGAAGAAGATAATCAAGTTCTGTCTTATTGTTTTTCGACCTTGTTGAAGCTAATGCATCCCTATGTTCCGTTTGTTACTGAAGCATTGTGGGAGCGATTTCGGCAACCTAAAATGCTGGCTGTTAGTGATTGGCCGAAAAATCATTCCCATTCTTTTCCAGAAGCCCACAGTCGAATAGAAATTCTTCGTGAGGCAATATCTCAAATACGTACATTGCGTGAAAAAGCCAAAATTGGTTTGGATAAAAAAATTGGAGCAAAGCTATACTCTAACAAAAATGCCAAGCTATATCTTACACATCAGGAGATGATAATTAGGATGGCGCGTTTGAGTGAGTTGGAAATCTACGAAAAAACTCCGGATTCTTCCAGGAACGCTCTTGGAGCATATTTTTATGATACATATGCATTTATTGAAGCTACTCCAGTAGATTGGAAAAAAGAAATAGAGAGTCTGCAAAAGAAACAAAATACTGAATCGGGTTTTGTTGAAAAAAGTCTTAAAAAACTCAACAATTCTGATTTCCTCAAGAAGGCTCCTGAAAATGTAGTTTCTGAATTACGAGAAAAAGTAACTTCTACTGAAAAAACTCTAGAAGCCTTGAGAGTACAAATCCAGGAATTGGAAAAATTGATGGAGTAAGTTAAACATTAATTATATGTAAAAAATTTTGTAAATCATAAACAGATACTATAATGCTAAAAACAGCAGTTATCGGCGTAGGTTATCTAGGCCGTTTTCATGCTCAAAAATATGTTGAACTTACAGAATCTGAACTTTTTGGTGTGGTTGATGTTGATTCTAGACAGGGACAAAAAGTTGCGGATGAAATAGGAGTTCCATATTTTGATGATTTTAATGATGTCTTGGATCAGGTTGATGCGGTCAGCATCGTTGTTCCAACGGTGCATCATTATAAAACAGCAAAAGCTTTTTTAGACAAAGGTGTTCATGTTTTGATTGAAAAACCATTTGCGGCAAAAATTGAAGAAGCAGAAGAATTGGAACAACTATCAAGAGAGAAAAATTTATGTTTGCAAATTGGACATCTGGAACGTTTCAATCCTGTCTTTACAGAGTTTCAGGGATTGATTGATCAGCCAAAATTTATTGAAAACATCCGAATTGCACCTTTCCCAAAACGTGGAACGGATGTTGATGTTATATTAGATTTAATGATTCATGACATTGATTTGGTTTTGGCAGTGGTGGGTGAATATCCTGAATCTGTTGAATCTACCGGTGTAAACATCATTACCTCCACTGTAGATTTGGCAAACGCTCGTTTGAGATTCCCTTCTGGTTGTATTGCCGATTTTACGGCCAGTAGAGTCTCAGATAAATCTGAACGGAAAATGAGGATTTTCCAGCCTGGATTATATTTATCACTTGACTACGGAACAGGTCTGGCTCGTAAGCTACAGGTAAATCTGGAAACAGCAGTTGATCCTGAGACATTGAGCCCGGAATCGTTTCAACTGGAAAAAGGAGATGCTCTACGGGCTGAAATTAAAAGTTTTTTGTTGGCAGTTATTAAAGGAAAAAATCCTAAAGTTACTGCCGAAGATGGGCTGAATGCAATGCGGGTAGCCTGGCAAATCAAGGATCAACTTTAAAATTATTTTATGCTACTTTTTCGTTCAATATTTTTGCAATTAATTATTCCTTTTTTATTGGCTTTGGGACTTTTAACATTTATCCTTTCGATGGAAACAGTCTATCGACTGATTAACTTGATTGTAGAGCGAGGGGTAAGTGTATTTAGTGTAGGATTGATGTTACTTTTTCGACTGCCACAATTTTTATCGGTTACTTTACCTTTATCAATTGTGATTTCATGCGTAGTGCTAATGGTACGTCTCTCAACGGACAACGAAATTTCTGCAATGAATTCGATGGGGATCAGTATTTGGGAAATTGTACGTCCATTTTTTTTGTTTGGAATTTTTGTGACAGGAATTACTTTAATCATAACTCTCTGGTTGCAACCCGCAGGTTATGCAGCTTTTGAAACAGAAAAACTCAGAGTGTTGAAATCACAAACGGCAAAAACCATTCAACCGTTAGTCTTGAATTATGATTTCCCTGGAAAGGTTTTATACGTTCAAGATAAGGATCAAAATGAAGACTTGAAAGGAGTTTTTATTACAGATCTGAAACTTACTCAAGACTCAATGGTAACACTTGCAGACAGTGGAAGAATCGAATTTCGTGAAGGTGAGCGCGATTTACTTTTAAACCTGGAAGATGGTATAATTCATTTGCATGGACCCGCAAATAATTACCGAACAATTGCATTTGAAAATTTCCACTATATTTTTCGTCCACCTCAGATTGTTCCGTCTACAAAAGGTGGTCATATTTGGGGTATTTCCACAAAAGCACTCATGCAGAACTCGAGCCGCTTGTCACAAATGGAATTATTATTAAGACTTACCACTCCTTGGGCTTGTCTGGCTTTTTCCGTGGCAATGGTTCCATTAGGTCTGGTTAATATACGTCAGGGACGTTCGGGCGCGTATTTGCGGGGATTGATTCTAGTAGTGAGTTACTACATTTTATGGATGGGCGCAAAAGAAATGACTATGAACATGAACTTTCAGCCGTATGTATTATGGATACCACCACTATTGATTGGGCTCTTTGGACTATACAACTTGAATAAAAGTAACCTCAACTTACAACATTTATTTGAAATAATAAGTTATTTTAGCAAAACTAAATTAAGAGGTAAGTGAAAAACACTTGTAATTGTAGTTTTTTAAAAAATATTTTATATGAAATATTGCCCATTTGTATTTATTCCCATATTGTTGTTTGGCTTTTTAGGACAATCTTTTTCCAAAGAAAAAAATTTAATTCAAAAGATTCAAGAACAGTATAAGAGTATTAATAGCTTTTCGGGGCATTTTGTTCAATCCAGTTTTCGGAACAATAAAGAGCCTTCAAGAAATGCAAAGGGACGGGTTTTTTACAAACGACCGGGCAAAATGCGTTGGAATTATGAAGCTCCTGATGATCAATTGTTGGTTACAAATGGTGAAACTTTATGGCTCTTCGATCCATTGTTGGAGAACGTGACCATACAAAAACTAGAAAAGCTCACTGATGGAACGGCACTTTCTTTTTTACTTGGGTTAGGAGACTTACAGACAGATTTTAAACCACGAGAAATTAGTCTGGTCTTGCTTGATAGTCTTGAAGATTTAATTGTTGAACTAAAACCAAAAAAAACAACTGCAAATTTATCATTTATCCAATTGGCGGTGGACCCGAAAACATATAATTTGCAGAAAATAGCATTGATGGATCAGCAGGGCAATTACAGAACAATCAAATTGGAGTTAATGAGTTACAATATTGAGCTTGGAGAAAATTTATTTGAATTCAATGTTACTCAAGATATGGAAGTGATTGAAGCGGGGAATTAGTTAATTCTTCAAAATTATTTTTGAAAAACCTTATAAAAAATGACAATAAAAGCAATTGCCCGTTGATATTAGATTACACGGGTATTGTAGCAACCAAGGTTCCAGGATAGGATGCTTAAAAAAGAACTTACTTTACATAATGTTTATGCTATTGCCACAGGAACAACCTTGAGTGCAGGTTTTTTTCTGCTCCCTGGAATTGCCTTCAATGAGGCTGGTCCGGCAGTCGTCTTGAGTTATATGATTGCTGTAATCCCATTGATTCCAGCAATGTTCAGTATGCTCGAGCTATCCACAGCGATGCCAAGGGCAGGGGGAGCATATTATTTTCTAGACAGGAGCATGGGGCCATTTATCGGAACAATCGGTGGCCTGGGAACATGGCTGGCATTAGTGTTTAAAACCGCATTTGCCCTGATTGGAATGGGGGCTTATCTCAGTATTTATTGGTCGGAAGTACCCATTGTTATTCTGGCTGTAATTTTAGCGATCATGTTCGGAATTGTAAATCTTCTTGGAGCAAAAAAAACCGGTACTTTTCAGGTATTTTTGGTTTTTTCCATGCTCTTGATTTTATTTGCTTTCATTGGTAAAGGTGTTCCGGAAATAAATTCTATGCATTTTAAAGGGTTTTTTGACAAAGGGACTGTGTCAATTATTTCAACTGCGGGTTTGGTTTATATCAGTTATGTTGGAGTCACAAACATTGCAAGCGTTGCAGAAGAAGTAAAAAATCCTGAACGGAATCTTCCACTTGGAGTTTTTCTTGCCATAGGGACTACAATTATAGTTTATGCTGTTGGAACAACGATTATGGTTGGAGTACTTCCTGCTAATGAATTGGCTAAGGATTTAACCCCAGTTGCTTCTTCTGCAGAAGTAATTTTTGGAGAATGGGGTAAAATTGCTGTGACAGTGGCAGCAGTTGTTGCATTTGCATCAGTTGCAAATGCAGGAATTTTGAGTGCTTCACGCTACCCACTTGCAATGAGCAGGGATCATCTTATTCCGAGTAAATTAGCTAAACTAACTGGAAGAAATATTCCTCACTATGGCATTGCCGTAACAGTTGTATTGATTGTGTTGCTGGTTATCACTCTCGATATTGCTCGCATCGCCAAACTGGCAAGCGCATTTCAATTATTGATTTTTGCCTTGATTTGTTTGGCAGTGATTGTAATGCGTGAAAGCCAAATAGAGGCCTATGATCCGGGATATCGTTCTCCATTTTATCCGTGGATGCAAAT
>CAZOTX010000092.1:0-1565 GCA_964582835.1 uncultured Pseudomonadota bacterium
ATATCTCAATGGCCAATGAACCAGTAAAAACTGAATTTTTATGTATGGCACAAGCCGCTCGATCATCCGGTGGAAAAGTTTT
This sequence comes from uncultured Pseudomonadota bacterium, assembly GCA_964582835.1. Lineage (GTDB taxonomy): Bacteria > SAR324 > SAR324 > SAR324 > NAC60-12 > Arctic96AD-7. The sequence goes on from CAZOTX010000092.1 coordinate 83, forward strand.
TGTTCAAGTTTCAAAAGTCTCGAAAAATAAACTATCTCCAAATGATATTGATTTACCATCTCATTTAGTTGATCATTTTATTTTAACAACTGATATAGAAAACGATCATCGTCATACAAATAAATATGCTATCCATAAAGGCTTACTATCAAATGGTGACTATGATCATGAAATAATAAGTGATAATGACCCATTTTATAAGAAACAAATAGGTTTGCGTGCATTAAAAGAGTTATCGCCTAAATCAAATGTTATTCTAGGACAAGGTGTTCCTGAGATAGTTGGCGTTTATGCACGTCAATCTCCTGAAAAATATAATGATGTATTAACTTTTATGGAATCTGGAGTTATTGGAGGTATTCCAGAGAGAAGACCTGATTTTGGAGTAGCTTTTGATCCTAGTGCATTTTTAAGTCAAGATAATCAATTTGTTGGTTTTAATGGGGGGCATATAGATATGGCAATTTTAAGTTTTGCCCAGTTTGATTCTAAAGGGAATGTAAATGTAAGTGTTCTCGGAGATGATTATTTTGGTTGCGGGGGATATATAGATATTTGTCATAGAGTAAACAAGATTTTATTTGTAGGCGCTTTTACAGCAAAAGGCCTTGAATTATCGATAGATAAGGATGAATTATCAATAAAAAATGAAGGGGCGATTATTAAAGCGGTTCAAGCTGTTGATGAAATTACTTTTTCACCAAAACTTCAACAAGACCATGGACATGAAATTTTGATTATTACTGAGCGATGTGTATTTGAAATTAAGAATGACGAAGTTGTCTTAATTGAAATTACACCTGGTATTGATTTACAAAAAGATATTTTAGATCAAATGAAATTTATACCATTAATTTCTAATGATTTAATTTCTAATAAAAATTGATTCAAGATGACTATAAAAAACGAAAAAATATTCTTATCTCCCCCTCATCTCAATGGCAATGAAATTGATTATATTAATGAGGCGATTGAATCAAATTGGATAGCACCTTTAGGTCCTCATGTTGATCAATTTGAGAAAGAAGTAGCAAATTATATTGGCATTGAAGCTGCTGCAGCACTTTCTTCAGGTACAGCAGCTCTCCATCTTGGATTAAAAATTTTAGGAATTGATAGAGGGGATATTGTTTTTTGTTCGGATTTAACATTTGTTGCTACTGTAAATGCTATAAAATATTTAGATGCAAAACCTATTTTTATTGATTCTGAAAAATCATCATGGAATATGTGTTCTAAATCATTGGAAATGGCACTTGCTGATCATAAACCTAAAGCTGTAATAGTTACTGATCTTTATGGTCAGAGTGCGGATTATGGTGAAATCAATAAAATATGTAATAGAAACAATATCCCAATCATTGAAGATGCTGCGGAAAGTTTGGGAGCTACTTATAACGGGGAAAAATGCGGTACTTTTGGAGAGATGTCTATTTTATCATTTAATGGAAATAAAATAATAACAACTGGCGGCGGCGGCATG
>CAZOTX010000092.1:1586-6087 GCA_964582835.1 uncultured Pseudomonadota bacterium
ATTATCTGATAATAAAAATTTAATTAACAAAGCTAGAAAATTGTCAACTCAAGCCCGTGAGCCTGGTCTTCACTATGAACATAAAGAAATTGGTTACAACTATCGTATGAGTAATATTTTAGCAGGTATTGGTAGATCTCAATTAAAGAGTCTAGATCAATATGTTGAAAAAAGAAGAGAAATTTTTGAATATTATAAAAAGAATTTAATGCATATTAACCATATAAAATTTATGCCTGAAATTAAAGAGGGAAGATCTACGAATTGGTTATCTGTAATTCTTATTGAAAATGCTAACCATAAAAAAATTGACAATATTATTATGAATTTTAATAAAAAGAATATTGAAGTAAGGCCCATTTGGAAGCCAATGCACCTTCAGCCAATTTTTAAAGGTATACCTTTTTACCACTACTCTCAAAATTCATTATCAGAAGAATTGTTTGAACATGGACTTTGCCTCCCCTCTGGCTCTAATCTTTCTAAGAATGATATGGATAAAATAATTGGCATTCTAATTAAGGAATCAAGATAAATAATTAATCATTATTTGAATATAAATTTAGATTGATATGGAATTAATATATTCAGCCTTAGACCCTAATAAAATATTACACATAATATATAGATTTGAAGAGTTCAATGATATTAAAGAAGAGCACAGATTTAATATTGTTGAAGAAAAAGAATTTATTCAATTATCTGCATTAAGAATGTCAAAAGGTCAAACATTTCGAGCGCATCAACATGTATGGAAAGATGGAGAAAAGAAGGTAATAGCTCAGGAGTCTTGGGTAGTAATCAAAGGAAGTGTAAAGTGTATATTTTTTGATACGGATGGTAGTTTATTAAAGGAGCCTGTGCTTAATGCTGGTGATTGTAGTATAACATTAGGTGGGGGGCACACATATTCAATATTAGAAGAAAACACATTAGTTTATGAGTATAAAACAGGACCTTATAAAGGTCCTAAAAATGATAAGATTTTTTTAGATGAAAATTAATATAGGTTGTGGCAGGAGAGACTTTGGCAAAGAATGGATTCATATAGATGGAGGTGACTATGATCATATTGATTCAAAAGATATACTAATTGAAGAATATAATAAAGAATCTATCGAATTAATATACGCTTCACATTTGATAGAATATTTCGATAGGGAAGAAATTACCCCGATATTAAAAAGATGGAGAGAAGTATTAAAACCAAATGGCATTTTAAGGTTAGCTGTGCCAAACTTTGAAGTATATGCTAGGTTATACACAGATAATAAAATTTTATTAAATGATTTTCTAGGACCATTATATGGAAAAATGAAAATGGGCAATGAGACTATATATCATAAAACAACTTATGATTTTTCAAGTTTGAAAAAAATATTAGAAGAAATTGGAATGAGAAATATAAATAAATATAATTGGAGAGAAACAGTTCACTCAATATTTGATGATCACTCTCAAGCATATTTTCCTCATATGGATAAGGAAAATGGAACTTTGATGAGTTTGAATATGGAATGTATAAAATGAGTTTTGCTGTTGTTAGCGATTTTGAAAGTGCAATTGCAAATTTTTATGGTTCACCTTATGCTGTTGCAGTGGATTCTTGTACTCATTCAATTGAACTATGTTTAAGATATAATAAAGTAAAAAAAATTGTTGTACCTAAGCGAACTTATCTTTCAATTCCTTTCTTAGCTCAAAAAATTGGGATTGATTTAGATTGGAAAGATGAAAGTTGGGTTGATTACTATTATTTAGGTGGGACTAATATTGTTGATGCAGCTGTATTTTGGAAAAGAGGTGGTTATATACCTGAAACTCTTATGTGTTTAAGCTTTCAGCATCAAAAACATTTAAGTCTTGGAAGAGGCGGGATGATATTAACTGATAATAAAAAAGCGTGCGATATACTTAAAAGGATGTCTTATGATGGAAGAAAGCCAGAGATACCGTGGAGAGAGCAAAATATCCAATCTACTGGATATCACTATTATATGACACCAGAGACTGCTCAACTAGGTTTGAACAAATTGCCAGAGGCAATAAAAACTAAACCAAAAAGATGGTCAATTGAAGAGTGGCCAGATATTCAAAAAATGGATGTATTTAAATGAAAAAAAAAGCATTTATAACAGGAATTAATGGTCAAGATGGAAGCTATCTTGCTGAGCATTTGTTGGGAAAAGATTATAAAGTCTATGGAATTGTTCGACGTAATTCCATTGCTGAACACCAGGAGAGCAGAATTGATCATTTAGTTGGGAATGGTGTTGAAACTGAATATGGTGACTTACTAGATGTCAGTTCATTAGAGAGGATGATTCGTAATATTAAGCCCGATGAGATTTATAATATTGCAGCACAAAGTCACGTTAGAATTAGTATGGACATCCCCCAGTTTACTGTTCAAACTAATGCTCTTGGAGTCCTGAATATATTAGAAGCATATAGAAATAATTGCCCAAGAGCAAGATTTTACCAAGCATCATCTTCAGAGATGTTTGGTCGATCAGTAGATGAAGATGGTTATCAAAGAGAGACTACTAGAATGAGCCCAACAAGTCCATATGGATGTAGTAAAGTTTTTGGCTATAATATTGTACAGCATTACAGACATGCTTATGATTTATTTGCAGTAAATGGAATATTATTTAATCATGAATCACCAAGACGAGGGTCTAATTTTGTTACCAATAAAGTTGTTAAGGCAGCTGTAAGAATAAAAAAAGGATTACAAAAAAAACTTGCTCTTGGAAATCTCGATGCCTCCAGAGATTGGGGTCACTCAAAAGACTATGTTAGAGCAATGCATATGATAATTAATCACTCTGAACCAGATGATTTTGTATGTGCTACAGGAATTACGCGATCAGTGCGTGATATGTGTGATTATGTTTTCAAAAAGCAAGATTTGGACTATAAAAAATATGTTGTTCAAGATGAACGTTTTATGCGAGCAGAAGAGTTGCCATATTTGAGAGGTGACCCGACTAAATTGAGGAAAACATTTAATTGGGCTCCTGAATATACATTTGAAATGCTCATGGATGAGATGATTGAGCATTGGGAAAAAATTTATAGATAATTAATAGATTGTCTAATAATCATAACTTAGATATTCTAGTAATTTCCTGCGATGCTTACTCTGATGTATGGGATGTATTTTTTAAATCTTTTCATCGGCAATGGACAAATTGCCCCTTAAAATTAAATCTTCTTTCAAATAATAAGTCTTATGATTCTCATCAAGTAAAGACTATAAAAGTGGGCGAAGATATATCATGGTCAGATAATCTATTAAGAGGGATTCAAGATTTAAAAAATGATTATATATTAGTGCTACTTGAGGATTTATTCTTAAACAATAAAATATCTAATGATTATTTTAATCAAATATCAAACTGGATCGATGAAAATAATCCAAATTATTTGAGATTGTGTATTTCTCATAAGCCCAATTATTTTGATGATCTAATAGGGGAAATTCCCCAGGTTACACCTTATAAAACTTCAATAATGCCATGTATTTGGAAAAAGTCTATTTTGAAAGATTTATTAAAAGAAGGGGAGTCAGCTTGGGATTTTGAAATAAAAGGGTCAAAAAGGGCATATAAATATGATGGATTTTATGCTGTGTATAATGATTTTTTAGCATATGAAAATGGGATAATTAAAGGTAAATGGCGGAGATCAGTTGTAAAGAACAGCAACAATTACGGGTTGAATATAAAGAATTTATCGAGGCCAGTAATGACATTGACAGAGGAGTATGAATATTCACTTCGGAAATTTAGATCAGTTATCTTTAATCAGTTCCCTAACAAATTCAGAACCTTTTTAAAAGGATAATAATATATATTTTACTAGTGATAAATATCACATGCAATATTGCCATTCATATATTAAACTTTAGTTATATAATTAATTGATTATTTATATATGGCCCGAGGACAAGCAAAATCTAATAATAGCGGAAGATTTACCATCAGATTTATTTCTGTAGATTTCATATTAATTCCAATCTCATTGATCGGAGCATTCTTACTTCGCTTTGATTTTATGATTCCATCAACAGTATTTGGTCTTTTAAAGCATTATATCCCTATTCTTTTATTTACCAAACTCACATCTTTTGCAGCGTTTGGCCTTTATCGAGGTATGTGGAGATATACAAGTATCTCAGATTTAATCAATATTATAAAGGCATCTTCGATGGGGACTCTAATAGCGATAGCTGTTTTTGCACTTCTTCATGGATTCACAGGGTTTCCCAAAACAGTTTTATTTATTGATTTTACACTTTGCACAATATTTTTGTGTTTAAGTCGAGCCAGTGTGAGACTATATTTTAGCAATTCAATTCGATATCAAAAAAAATCATTTTCAAAAAATCTAATAAGACAACGGAAAAAAATAATTTTTATTGGAGCAGGAAATAGTACCGAGAAAATAATACGCGAAATTAGAGACAACAGTGACATGAAATATATTGTTGTTG
>CAZOTX010000093.1:0-6085 GCA_964582835.1 uncultured Pseudomonadota bacterium
GAGTACATTCTGATTCGTGATTTAACAGATTCAATAAAAGATGCAAAGGGGCTGATTAGTTTGCTGCACGGAGTGAAATTCAAAATAAATTTGATTCCTTTCAACTATGCTCCGGGCAGCAAATATCAACCACCTTCATTGGAGAAGTCACGGATTTTCCAAAAATATCTTCTTGATCGCGGTGTTGTAGCTCCTTTAAGAATTTCCAAGGGACAGGACATTCAAGGTGCATGTGGTCAATTAGTTGTTGGAACAAAAGTCTTGAATTAAAACTGCAGGGCAAAAAACATTTTTGAAACACTTGTAAATAATCTTAACAACTTGTCATTTCGAGGTGAACCAGAAATTATGTGATAACCACTAAATTGATATCACAAAATAATTACCTTATTGACTAAATCACAAATTGTGAATTGCACATTTATTTTGGGACAAATACTTAAAAAAGTTTTTCTCAGATTATTTTAAAAATAAAAAGTGATGAAACAAAAAGAAATACCTAACTTTTTTCAATTAGCTTTTAGTGATGGGACTCCAAAGGAGGCTCTTATGACTGCATTAGTAGTGGGGACTATTCTAACCAGCATCAATCATGGTGATGTAATCATTAAAGGTGAATCCATTAATTAGATTAAAATTCTGCTTACTTATTGTGTTCCTTTCTATGTCACCACGTCGGGTGCAGTGCACGGAAAGCGGAAAAAATTATTATAGATCTTTCTTTGACTTGAGATGAAATCTATTTAAATTCTGAATTACATGAAATAGACAAGATTCAATTATATGCCAGATAAGAATAAGCAAGTTAAAGCTTTATTGCTTATATTCGTCTTTACTATTGTCGTTGCTTTGTTTTTTACCTTCGATTTGCAGAAATATTTAACTCTCGAATATCTAAAATCCTCTAAAACATTTTTCTCTTTATTATACGGCAAAAATCCTATTCTGGTGTTGTCCGTTTATTTCCTATTTTACGTAGTTATAACTGCGTTTTCATTGCCAGGAGCAATTTTATTGACTTTGGCTGGAGGATTATTATTCGGATTAATTCCTGGAACGGTGATTGTTTCTTTTGCCAGTAGTATTGGTGCTACTATAGCAATGTTTTTTGCTAGATTTTTTCTTCGGGACTGGGTTCAGAGTCGCTTTGCTTCTCAGATGAAAATTATTAATACTGGTATAAACAAAGAAGGGGGATTTTATTTATTCACTTTGAGGTTGGTGCCGACGGTTCCCTTTTTTGTCACCAATTTGGTGATGGGGTTGACTTCTCTTCGAATCGTTACCTTCTATTGGGTAAGTCAATTAGGAATGCTTCCTGGGACCTTGGTATATATTAACGCAGGTTCGGAAATCGCAAAAATTGAATCTTTGGGTGAAATCCTTTCCCCAACCTTGATTGGTTCGTTTGTCTTGTTAGGAATATTCCCGTTGTTTGTTAAAAAAATTTTGGTTTTCATTAAAAAAAAATAAAGAAATGGTTAAATTCAACTAAAACACGATTTCTAATTGCCGGATCGTAAAATTAAAAAAGCCCTGTACACTAGCGAGAGCTCCCCAAATCTTAGCCACTTGTCTTCACGCCTAAAAACAACGAGTCACTTCTAGAGGACTGGAGTGAGCGGAAACATTTTTCATTAATCTGTTACAAAAATTAGACAAAAAGCTTTGGCTTTCTAAAACTTTAGAACTATTTCAGGATGATTCTAGTGGGTATCAAGAAATAGTTTCATCTACAAAAATAGACAAAAGGGAATTGGTATAATTTTTTGAATGAAGATAAACTGTAGATCGAAAATCACTTCGATTGGAGAATGAAAAAATCAGGATCATGAAATTACTGAGCAGAGAAATTGTCTTCTTTGATTTAAAAAAGTTCTGGGTGGAAACAGACTCTTCCCTCAAACGATTCCCCAGGTAGCAAGATCTTTGTCCCATGTCCGGAATATCCGCGGCACATCAGATTAAAAGCATCTGTGACATTGCTGACAGGTTCCACACAAAAAAATTCTTCTTGAGCAGGAGTGTAAATTACAATGAAATCCAAAGGTGTATATGAAAATATTTTTAATTTTGCATTCCATTCCGGCCATGATATCAGGACTTCACGGTTCCAACCAGTGAAAATATTATCCATTACATTCTGATTGACAATCAAACCCTGATTAAGCAGTTCGGTTTCTGGAACCAACTCCAAGCGTAAAGGCATATTTTCAAAATCATTAATCCACATTTTTTCTGTTTTTGCCGTTATGGTAGCCATAGGAGTTCGTACAAAATATGGATGTAGACCCATACCGGCAGGCATTGCGGATTTTCCGCAGTTTGTGATTTGCAGTGTGACAGTCAGCGCAGATCCAAGCAATTCAAAACACTGATGTGCTAAATAGGCAAATGGCCAATCATCAGGGGAGTGACGATATTCTATCATTGCTCTATTTTCCTCAACTTTGATTACGGTCCATGGGTTTTTCCAACCTTGACCGTGGATTGTGTGCACTTCATGAGATAAATTTGGGGACATTTTAATATGCTGACCCTGAAAAGAAAATCGTCCATTTCGGATTCGATTGGAAAAAGGTACCAGTGGAAAGCAACCTTTTTTCAATAGATTCCCTGTAGTAATTTCCTCTAGAGTTGCAGGACGTAAGATCTCAAAGACCTGTTCTTCAGTTTTTAAACAATAACGGGTGATGTAACCACCTATTTCTGGTATAATTGATAACAAAACATTTCCAGAACGTATGGTCAAAATCTTTTCTTTTAATTCATTTTGATTCAGCATATTTGCTATTCATTATTGTAAGAATTAGCAAAAGAGTTCTACTTCAAAATTAATGGTGGGTCAACTTGTTTTTCAATAGGTTAAAGATTTTCTGCTAGTGTAGGAAGAATATTTTCTGAAAGATTATCATGCAAGGGTTGGTTAAAGCAATTTTTTTGGTTTTAATAATCTTTTCCTTAGTTACTTTGCCAGCATATATCTGGAGCAAAATTGATAGAGAATCTTATGAAATTTTTTTACTTCACAGCGTTTCACCTTTTTCTCAAAAGAGCCGAAATTCGTTGATGAAATAATTTGTCGGGTTTCAAATGTTGTTTTAATCATCTATCTTTCAAAATTATGATGATTTATTTTATAAAAAATAATTATATAACAGAATCAGGTTCAATTTTAAGACCACTCAACTTCTTAATTTTTACTTTACTAATTTCTCTCTACAGTTTTTCCGCCTTTGGGAATTCGTGGGAGGAAATAACCAACAAAGCCAAAGGACAAACCGTTTATTGGAATGCTTGGGGAGGTTCCAAGGAAATTAATGACTTTATAAGCTGGATAGGAAATAGAGTCAAAAAAAAATTCGAGGTAAATTTAAAACACGTTAAACTTGCCAGAACCGCAAATGCAGTCTCACGGGTTCTGGCAGAAAAAACTGCGGGACGAACTACAAATGGTTCGGTTGATTTGATCTGGATCAATGGTGAAAATTTCGCTAAAATGAAGGAAAAAGGATTGCTCTTTGGACCATTTACGGAAATTATGCCAAATTTTAAACTCATTGATTTTATTGGGAAACCAACTACACTTATTGATTTTCACGTACCGGTTGAAGGTTACGAATCACCATGGGGTATGGCAAAATTCAACTTTGTTTTTAACTCCTCACGTGTTTCAGAAACTCCAAAAAGCATTCCTGATTTGTTGCAGTGGGCGGAAAAGTACCCAGGACGTTTTACATATCCTCACGTGTCTGATTTTCTTGGCTCTACTTTTCTTATGCAGGCATTGATTGAGCTAACAGAAAATCCGGAAGTATTGAATAGTTCAGTTAAAAGCAAGGGGGAGTTTTCCAAAGTCACTGCTCCGCTTTGGAGTTATCTGAACCAGCTACATCCACTCTTATGGCGTTCTGGAAAAAATTTCCCAGCTAGTAGTTCTGCTCAGCGTCAAATGCTCAACGACAGTGAACTGGACATAGCGCTTTCGTTCAATCCATCGGATACATCTGCGGCTATTACCAACGGATCTCTTCCGGAGAGCACTCGTACTTTTGTGTTGAAAAAAGGTACAATCGGTAACACACACTTTGTTGCAATTCCGTTTAATTCGGGCTCGACTGAAGGTGCGATGGTTGTAGCAAATTTCCTTATTAGTCCTTTAGCGCAATTGCAAAAGCAAAATCCAAATATATGGGGTGACAGTACGGTTTTGTCAATTGCAAAACTTTCCAAGCAGGATCAGAAAAAATTTAAAGCTCTGCCACTTGGAGTAGCCACACTAGCTCCTGAAAGACTAGGAATTACCCAGCCAAATCCACATTCGGACTGGAAAAATAAAATTGATTTAGAATGGCAAAAACGATACGGACAGTGATTTTACTTCCTGCTTTTCCTGTTGTCACTCAACTTCTGTTTCTGCTTCCTATTGTTGCAGGACTATTTGGAGTACTGCTTCCCGCTTTTGGATACTTACCTGAACTTGGAGGAAATAAAATTAATTTTGAAGTTTTCAGACAATTGCTTGAGCATCCTGCACTTCCACATTCGGTTTGGCTGACTCTTTTTTCAGGAATTTTCTCAACTTTTCTTTCTTTGTATTTGGCGATTCTTCTGGCTGCAATGCTTTCTTGGGAATTTTACTCTGGCAATAATAAAAATAAAATATCTAGTTTGTTATTGATTGTTAAGTGGGTTTTGGTTCCATTAATTGCTGTGCCTCATGCGGCAATGGCATTAGGTTTAGTCTTTTTGCTATCACCAAGCGGATGGATCGTTCGCTGGGTTTCTTTCTTGGTGATGGGATGGGAAACCCCGCCTGAATGGGTGACAGTACAGGATCCTTATGGTCTGAGTTTGATTTTAGGCTTAGTCTTGAAAGAAACTCCATTTTTACTCTTAATGATTCTTGCTGCCATGCAACAAATTCGTGCCCAGAATTATATTCGCATAGGACAATCTCTCGGTTATGGAAAATTTCGAAGTTGGTTAAAATTGGTTTTACCACAGGTTTATCCTTTGATTCGCCTTCCTATTTATGCAGTACTGGCGTTTTCTTTGTCAGTAGTTGATGTAGCCTTGATTCTTGGTCCCACTACGCCACCCACACTTTCAGTGCTTATTTTACGTTGGATAGATAATCCGGATTTATCATTTTGGTTTTTAGCATCAGCTGGGGGCATTTTGCTTTTACTGCTTACTATTGGGTCATTAATTTTCTGGCGTGTTTCAGAGTGGATGATTTTACAAAAATGGAGGAAGTGGCTTTCAAACGGCAAACGTGGAACCGGAGATGAAGCTCAGATTTCATCAGTACTAAGTAGTTTGATTTTAATGGGGATTTCCTTTTTGAGTGTGCTTGCCTTAGTGTTTTGGTCTTTGTCATTACGCTGGCCCTATCCGCAAGTATTTCCGAAGAACTGGACTTCGCGTAATTGGGAGAGTCACTGGAGCAGTCTTCTGGAGACAGCTAACACTTCGCTTGCAGTCGGAGTGATAACCGTGGCAATCGCAGTTATTTTAGTGATCGGGTGTCTGGAAAATGAACAGTTGAGTAGGCTTAGATATTCATTACGTTCTCAGTGGCTGATATATCTACCATTGCTAGTTCCACAGGCTACATTTCTTTTTGGCATCCAAATTATAGCTGTAAGTCTTAAAATGGACGGTACATTTTTGTTATTGGTGTGGTGTCATTTGCTATTTGTTTTACCCTATATTTTTCTCACACTGGTTGAACCATGGCGTAATCTTGATGAGCGTTTTTCTAAAATCGGACAATGTTTGGGTGCTTCTCCTCTAAGGGTTCTATATTGTATCAAAATACCTTTGCTTTTGAAGCCTCTGCTCGTAGCGTCAGCTATTGGATTTGCAGTAAGCATAGCCCAGTATTTACCAACCCTTTTTGCAGGGGGAGGGCGTTTTGCAACACTCACCACAGAAGCCGTAAGTTATGCCTCAGGTGCGGACCGGCGAATCATTGGCGTTTACGGATTTTTGCAGGCTCTGTTTCCGTGGATTGCACTTTTGCTGGCGTTAGCCATACCTCGTTGGTGTTTCCGGAACCGTGCAGATTTGTCATAAAAAA
>CAZOTX010000094.1:0-6074 GCA_964582835.1 uncultured Pseudomonadota bacterium
GTTTCATTCCTAATCTTGTTGTACTCTCTCATAATGAAGTGGCTCAGGATGTCCGTATAGAAGCTCTTGGTGTCGTAGAGTTGAGTGGATAGAACAAGAACAATTAAATGAAAGTCTTGGTCTCTTGTGCTGAAAAATTTGAACATAAAACTAATTTTAATCTGGCAATCCTATGAATTTAAAGCGTTACAGGGTAAATAATATCAAAGAAGCTTTAAAATATATTAAGAGGGATCTGGGATCTGACGCGATGATTGTTTCAACTCGTCAGGTTAAAGAGAAAAAGGGTGCTTTTGGATTATTTGGAAAAACTATGCTGGAAGTTACTGCCTCAGCCAGTGAAAAGAAAAAAGATAGCAGCTCCTCGATTTCTATCCCGAAGAAACTAGAGAAATTCGGTGGCAGTTCTGAGACTTTCAAAACAGTTTTGTCTGATACTTTCCTGACACCTACTAGCAAATCGGTACTTTCAGTTACTGATGAAACACGAAAGATGATGCTCCCAATTCAAAAAGAACTTCAGGGAATCAGGATTAATTTAGGGGATTTGAGTAGCCAGACGCAGGGTTTAGACAAGCACATGATTGGTGAAATAAAACACGAGCTGGTAGAAATGCGACACATGATGCAAATTTTGGCTGCTCAAACAGGGAGCATTGCAGAGCCAGATTTACCTGAGAATCTACTCTTGCTTTATCAGCAAATGAAATTTAGCGGTCTAGAAGAAAGATTTTCAAGACGTCTGGTTATGGAAGCACAACTAAACATGTCTGCAGAGGAGATAGAAAATTTTGCATATGTAAAAATTTTCATCGCCCGAATGTTGATGAAAATTATAAAAATTACCAGAGGCATGGAAGGTCTCAAATCCTCACAAAAAGTAATTGCTTTAGTTGGGCCTACTGGAGTTGGAAAAACAACTACTCTAGCAAAGATAGCCTCTGAACAAATGCTGAAATACAAACGAAAAGTAGCTCTGATTTCTGTTGATACAAACCACACTTCTTCAGCTGAACAAATTCGTTCTTTTGCTAAAAAAATCAAATCACCGTTCAGTGTTGTAAAAGATAAAGCTGAAATGAATCGAGTTATTGACAGTTATGATGGTTATGATTCAATCATTATTGACTCTGATGGATGCTCTCAGCGTAACGGAAAGCAATTGTATGAAATGCGTAAAATATTTGACGAACGAGGTCGAATCCATAATGCCCTCGTTCTGAGCGCAACAAGCAAAGACAGTGATATAATTGAAGTAACAAGGAAATTCGGTTGTATGCCAATTGATAGTATTATTTTTACAAAACTTGATGAAAGTGCTTCTTACGGTTCGCTTTTCAACCATTCGATTCGTTTTAAAAAACCGCTTTCCTATTTGACAGTAGGACAGAAAGTTCCAGAAGATATTGAGGTAGCCTCAAGGGAGCGTATGGTAGATTTACTACTGAACATTTCTGGAACCTGAGAAATGACAAACAACCATGCCTACGTTAAATCCCTACACTGAAAAAACCCAGCAGAGCAGGGAAGATCAACTCATAAAACATGCCCCACTTGTCAAAAGAGTTGTTACAAAAATGGCTGCTCGATTCCCACCTGGGATAGATCAGGAAGAACTGTATCAAGTTGGGTTGATCGGCCTTCTGGATGCAGTTGACAAGTTTGACCCCACCAGAGATGTTAAGTTTAAAACTTACGCAGAATTTCGTATCAAAGGAGCAATTTTGGATGAATTGCGCAAATTGGACTGGGTGCCTCGTTCAGTACGCGCTGACTCCAATAAACATAGTTCTGCATGGAGGGAATTGTCTTTTGAACTTGGTCGTGAGCCCAGTGACCATGAAATGGCGGAGCAGATGAAAATGGGTATGGATGAATATTATGAATTTATCCGAAAGGCTAGTCCAATCCCTTTAATATCTATTGAAGAATTCAAAGGTTGCTCCAATGAGGAAGATAGCATTAGCTTGTTGGAAGTACTGTCTAAGCCAGGGGAAAAAGATCCATTTTCGATTTTAACATTACAACAGATGAAATCTAAATTGGCTGACGCAATTGGTCAACTGGAGGAACGGGAACAGATGGTGTTATCTCTTTATTATGAAGAAGAAATGAACTTAAAGGAAATAGGAGAAATTCTGGGTGTTATAGAATCTAGGGTATCACAAATACGCTCAAAAACAATACTTAAGTTGCGAGCTAAACTTCGAATTATTACCAAAGATGGAATGGATAATTAACAATATTCTAAGTGTGTAGATGCTGAGAGAAATATCTTTGATTACAAATCTAATTCAGGAAATGGTTGATCAACAAAGAGACAAAGTTCTTAAAGTTGCACGCGAACTTGTACCTGATGCAACTCCGGAAGACATCCGAAACCCTCATGATTTTCCAGAACTCTCTACAGACACGCTTTTCAACTACGAAGACGGGATCCTCGCAGGTTATCTTTCTTTGCAGGCGGCATTGCAAAGCCGTTTAAATAATTAAGCCAACCTTCCTTTTAGCTTTCATCGGACTTTGAGTCCACCTAGGCTTATATATAGAAATAATTATCCTATAATAAAATTTCACCCAGTCGGATAGGTTCCTATGTCAAAAAAAACAATTAGCCGTTTCCCGATACCAAAACTTAATGAATTGCCGGAAGATATACTTGAAAGGATCATAGTGGTACAAGAAAAATCTGGATTTGTTCCAAATGTCTTTCTGGTACTCGCTCATCGACCGGAGGAATTCAGGGCTTTTTTTGCTTATCATGATGCTCTGATGGAAAAAGAGGGAGGACTGACTAAGGGGGAGAGAGAAATGATTGTTGTAGCAACTTCAGGTCTCAATCAGTGCATTTATTGTGTTGTAGCACATGGTGCAATTTTACGAATTCGAGAAAAGAATCCACACCTGTCAGACCAGATTGGAACAAATTACCGTAAAGCAGACATCACACTTAGGCAGAAAGCGATGCTTGATTTTGCAGTCAAAGTTTCAATTGAGTCAAGTGATCTCAATGAATCTGATTTCGAGGAAATGCGTCAGCATGGTTTTTCTGAAGAGGAAATATGGGATGTAGGTGCAATCTCAGCTTTTTTTTCCTTATCCAATCGAATGGCAGATTTAACTAATTTGCGACCAAATGATGAATTTTACATACTGGGACGTATTCCAAAAAAATAGCAGTAAAAGCTTTTGCAAAAGTACCCCTGACATGGGAAAAAACAAAAATTTTTGTTTGGAAAAAAAGATTCTGTGGCTATTTTTTATATTCAGCTGGTCGATTAATTCAGCAGCTGGTGAGACAAAAATACATAAGAGCAGAGAAGGTATATCTTTCCAGATAAATAAAATTGCAGAAGGACTCGGTGTCCCGTGGGGCATGGTTTTTATCAGTCCCCATCAAATTTTATTCACTGAAAGAAGTGGGGAAATTGGTATTCTTGTCCCTGACAGCGGAGAAATTATTCGCATTACAGGCGGTCCGAAAGTAATGTATTTCGGACAGGGTGGCCTGCTGGATGTAGCCGTTCCTCCAGATTATAAACCGGGAGACTGGATTTATTTTACATATAGCAAGAAGGTGAAGGGATGGGGAGTTACTGCACTTGCTCGAGCCAGAAAAGAGGGTAACCGTCTTTTAGCATTAGAGGACCTGCTTGTAACACGTTCTGCAAGCCGAACAGGAAGACATTTCGGAAGCCGCATGGCATTTGATGGAGCAGGGCACATCTTTTTCTCAGTTGGTGACCGTGGGGTACGCCCTAATGCTCAAAATTTGTTGACACATTCAGGTTCTATTCTACGTTTGGGATTGAGTGGTAATATACCTGAAGACAATCCCTTTTTTAAGCAGTCTGACGCGTTACCGGAAATCTGGAGCTATGGACACCGGAATCCGCAAGGAATGTTCTATGACAGAACTCTGGGGCGTCTATGGTCAATTGAGCATGGTCCCCGAGGAGGTGATGAAATTAATCTAATTTTGCCGGGACTTAACTACGGCTGGCCGGTTATTTCTCACGGGAAGGAATACTGGGGTCCTTTTCAAGTGGGAGAAGGTACGGAAAAGAAAGGTATGGAGCAACCGGTCAAGGTCTATATACCTTCCATTGCTCCAGGAAGTTTGATCCTTTATTCAGGAAAAGCATTTCCCAAATGGAAGGGGAATTTGTTTGCAGGTTCTTTAAAGTTGTCACATCTAAATCGTATCAAACTTGATAATGCAGGAAGAGCAATTGCCGAAGAAAGACTTCTGGAGGGGCTTGGAGAGCGGATTCGTTCTTTAGTCGAAAGCCCAGAAGGTTGGCTTTATATTTCTACTGACAGTGGGAAAATACTGAGAATGAGACCACCTGCAAAATCAATGATCTTCCCAACGACTGATTAAAAAATCTTAAAAACAAGTGCTTCATTGTGATTTTGATGTTTTAATAATTTTTTTTCAATCTTTGTCTAAAATTCTTAGAATGTTAAAGGAGGTTATGTGAAAAAAGCAGTCATTATGGGGGTTGGTGCTGAACAAGGCTTAGGATCTCAACTGGCTAAACGTTTAGCCTCTGAAGGTCTCCATGTTTTTGTCTCCAGTCGAACTCAGTCAAGACTGGATAATCTGACAGATGAAATTGAACAAGCAGGGGGTATAGCCACTGCTGTTAGCGCGGACTCAACCAGCGAAGAGCAAGTGAAAAAACTTTTTGAAAAAGTAGGCAGCGGGCTGAGCCTGGCAATTTACAATACTGGTAACAATTTTCCAGGTCAAATCATAGATATGGATGCAGAATATTTCGAGAAAAGCTGGAAATCATGCTGCTTTGGAGGGTTCCTTTTTGGTAGAGAGTCTGTCCGACGTATGACCCCTTCTGGTAAAGGGACTCTGCTATTCACTGGGGCAAGCGCTTCTCTGCGGGGGCGCGAAAATTTCGGTGCCTTCAATTCCGCAAAGGCAGGATTACGTAATCTTGCTCAGGCAATGTCCAAGGAATATGGGCCGAAGGGGATTCATGTTGGGCATATTATAATTGACGGTGCCATAGCTGGAGACAAGATTATTCGTCATCTTCCTGAACTTGCCAAAAAACTCGGTGAAGAAGGAATGATAAAACTCGAAGGCATTGTTGATGGTTACATATATCTATATAATCAGTTACCTCAAGCCTGGACATTTGAACTCGATCTTCGGACTTCAATAGAAAAGTGGTAGAATGAAAAAGGTGTTCCTGACAGCAAGTCTCTGCATGATGACTTTTATCTTGATTGGGATGCTCCAAATTTATGCAAATGATTCCACAGAAACTCACAATGTGTTGGAATTTAAAAGGCAGGGATGGGAAGTTTTCGAAAAACAAAGCCGTTTGGAATCACGTCCGGGACTGAAACCATATGAAAACCTGAAACGAGAAGTTCAGGTTGTAAAATACAGACTGCGCAAAGGTGCTAAATTTTCTTTCTGTCTTGTTGAATACGATAGCCAGTTGGATACGATCAGAGAATTCTGTGCTGAAAGTGAAGAGAAGGCCAGAAAGCAAATTGTCCGTTAGAGTTTACGGTTAATCATCAGATAGCAGTCTCATCAAAAAGTTCTCGCCCAATCAGCATTCTCCGAATTTCGTTGGTACCTGCTCCAATATCATAAAGTTTAGCATCACGCAGCAGGCGTCCTGCAGGATAGTCGTTAATGTAGCCGTTTCCGCCTAAAGCCTGAATTGTTTCTAATGAAACTCTGACTGCATTTTCTGAAGCGAATAATAAGCAGGAAGCTGTATCTCTGCGTGAGACCCGTCCATTCGCACAGTTTTCTGCAATACGATAACAAAAAGCTCTTGCTGACTGCAGTGAAGTATACATATCCGCAAGTTTCCCCTGCATCAGTTCAAAAGTGCCAATCGGCCGACCAAACTGCCAGCGTTCATGGATGTAAGGAAGGACCAAATCCATTGCTGCCTGCATGATTCCAAGTGGTCCTCCGGAAAGTACAATCCTTTCTAAATTTAGTCCACTCATCAGTACCTTTACCCCACTATTTACCCCATGGATTATGTTTTCGTTTGGAATTTCACAATCTTCAAAAACAAGTTCAC
>CAZOTX010000095.1:0-6071 GCA_964582835.1 uncultured Pseudomonadota bacterium
TATTCAACCAGTTTTTCAGAAAAATCCGGACGTTCTATTTGCAATTTTTCTAAAACAATCGATTGCTCAAATCGATCCTGAGAGTTAAGTTCAGAAATTTCTGAACGAATGCGCATTTCCACCTGATTCAAATTTACAGACTTGTTAACAGTTAAATTAATAATCCGATAACTAAAGAGCGCTTTTGCTTCATTTTCATCAGTTTTTATTTTGACTCCTGGGACAAGATCACTATCTTTTTTGATTGGTGCATTATCCAACACAGAATGCAGTATCACAGAAACATCTATGTAATCTTCACTCAAAGATTTACGAAGAATTTTGTGGATGCGTTCTCTTATCTCAGGTTCTGGGCGGCTGCGACTCAATATTTCTGCATGCAAGTTATTGTTATTAATAAACATTAAAATTATAATGCTTCCAATAATACTCAGCAAAGATTTGTTTTTTAGTCCCGAATAATTCATTGGTAATCTAATTATTTCCGTTTAGAAAACGATTAAAAGTTTGTTGAAAATTTTTTTAACCCCTATATATAACTCTTTCCCCTAAAAATGTCAAGGAAATTTACTAAAATTTTTATGTGTTATTAACTGAATTAATTAAATAAATAGGTTTTTAAAATGAAACATTTTTGAAAGTTATCACTAAATGATTTTGCTACAGTTTCTAAGGAAAATTCAAATGCATAAGGATTCATCGTTTTTTTGCAGAAAAGTATGCAGAAACAATTCTTTTCCAAACAATGTTTTTGAGAAATATAGAAGTTTTTAAAGAGTCAAAAATTTTTGTATAAGACTAATATTATTGATTGCGCTATCTCGTCTATTACTAAAAAGATTTAAAACTATTTTTTTAGTGAAGTTTCACTCCGTTTTTAACACGGGGAATTACTACACTGTTTATCTGCCGCAAAATGGGTTAAATACGGAAATACAACTCATTGATTTGAAAATTTTCTTCTTAAGAAAATTAATCATGGTGGGATTAATCCTAGACCCAACTTAGGTAGGCTTGAGAACAGGATTCAATAAAATCTCATAGATTTAGAACCCACCTTGCGTAAGGTGATGACAAAGAAGAACGAATGTTGGTGCTAAAAATTGTCCTTAATCTTAAAGTATAGATCCTTATCTGCCTGTCAGACTGAAAAGATATTCCGAAAATAATTTGGTTGGAATTTTTGAGACTTTTTAATGGACTGTCAAATATACGTTGCAAAATAAATATAATTAGGTTAGGCTGTGTCTTACTTTAACTTGCTTAAACAACCAATCTATTTTAGAAATTTACACAAAGATTTTCCTGAAACATTTTTGAGGGATATAAAATGCTGAAATATTTCACTATCTTATTTGCACTTCTGGCGCTCGTTGTGGCTGGTTGCAGCTCCAAAACTCAAGAGCAACTGGACATGGAACATGCTCTAAAAATTGAAGAGCAGGAACTTCAACAGGAGGAAGAAGCAGAAAAAATATTGGCACAGGAGGAAGAAGCAGAAAAACTACTGAATCAAGAATCTGCTGCCATAGAAGTAACTGAAGAAGTTGAAACTGATCAGAATGAAAATTTACTGGAGCCAGCAACCATAGAAGTTATTCAGCCAGAAGAACCGACTAAAAAACCAAACATTGTAGATACAATTTCTCGAGAGTTAAAGTCCATACTGATTCCATCAGGTAAATCACAACAGGAGAAACAGGAAAAAGTAGTGGATAATGATGAAACTTTGGTAAAAGCTGATAACGTTTCAGCTTCGGGAAAACTTAGTTCGACAAAGTTTGTGCCTGAATCACCTTTGGCCATCTTTTCTGCGATAAAACTGGTTCCCTGTAAAAAGGTTCCTGAAAAGATGGAATCTATACATAAGCGTCTCTTGAAAATAAAGGATGTGAATATTGCAGACAGTAAACTAAGGGACAAGACAAATGATACTTTGATGCCGGTAATTCACTTCGATTTTGATCAAATAAATGTAAAACCGGCATATAGTAAACTTCTACAACAGCAGAGTGGGTGTGTCATGAAAGCCTTAAAATCCCGAGGCGACATGATTATACAGATTGCAGGGCATGCAGATGAACGTGGAAGTGATGAGTACAACATGGCTTTGGGACATCGACGGGCAAATGTAGTGGCAAACGCAATCAAAGTATATATACCCGATTCATCATTAGCAAAAATCTTTAGTTTTGGTGAAGAATTCCCTCTCGTCGGACAATCTAGTAAAAGCGCCTGGGCCAAAAATAGGAGAGTTGAATTCACTTTATTGCTGAAACCATAAATACGTGAATGGATTTTTTGACGCTCCCTTTTACTACAGATTTTAGTAGTATTGCCTTCAGTGTTCTTGCAGTACTTTTAATCTGTTCGGTGATTGTCTGGATTACCCTGTTCATGAAGTTTTTCAACCTAGTTCGTATCAAATTACTCCAAGCACGTGCACTGAAGATACTGAAAGACACCAAGCGTTTAAGTGAGCTCCGCCTGCATTTCAGTAATATGCCTAAAAATCCACTTCAGGAAATGTTCGCACTTGGCGACCGTGAACTTAAAATATTTCTGACAAAAAGTCCTGAGTCCGACTACGGACATCGAAGAGAGTTAATGGACAGGATTGAACGAATTTTTGAAGCTAGGATTTTGCTGGCAGAAAAAGATTTAAATGCAGGTCAAGCCTTATTGGCTACAATCGCTGTCACTTCCCCGTTTATAGGACTATTTGGAACAGTAATTGGTGTCATTAACACTTTCATGAGCATTGCAGAACTTAATTCAGTAGAATTGTCAGTTATAAGTCCTGGAATAGCAGAAGCACTTGTAGCGACAGCAGCCGGGCTATTTGCGGCAATTCCTGCAACTTTAGGTTACAATTTGTTTCGTGCAACCATTCGTGGAATGACTGAGACAATGGATTATTTTGCACTTCAACTTTTGCACCACCTCCAAAAACGTTTGTTACCAAACAAATGAGAAAATTTAGACATGCTAGAAGACTCCGCGGAGAACTTATGTCTGAAATCAACATCACTCCGTTTGTTGATGTTTTGTTGGTACTCCTGATTTCCTTTCTCATTTCTGCACCATTACTAACACAGGCCCTACCTATTCTGCTTCCTAAAGGTAAATTAAAAGAACGTGTACCTGTTTACAAAGAATCAATTTTAGCTGTTGTTAATAAACGACAACAAATCATAATTAGTGAAAAAATCTACTCCCTCAAAAGCCTTGACAAATCTCTATCAAGAAATGCTAAAATTTGGCAAAGGCACCTGCCTGTATATTTACAAATGGATGAACAAGTACCGTATGGAATTTTAATGGATTTAATGCTTTTGTTTAAAAACGCGGGATTCCCTCAAGTAGGACTTGTTTTTAAAAAAGACTCCTAGTTCAAAATTTGCCTAAAAACTAAATGAAATTGATGATTGTTGCTGGAGAGGTCTCCGGAGATGCACATGGTGCAGGCTTGATACGCTGTCTGCGAAAATTTCATGACAATACAGATTTTTTTGGCATTGGAGGTGAAAAGATGCTAAAAGAAGGGTTCCGTCCGTATTTCATGCTAGACACCTTGCAAGCACATGGTTTAATAGAGGTAGTTCAGCATCTTCCTAGGCTTTATAAAACACTCTGGAGAATGCATCAAGTCATAGTGGAGGAAAGACCTGATGCTTTAATTTTGATAGATTATCCGGGTTTCAATCTAAAACTAGCGTCCTATGCCTGTAAAAAAAGTATTCCAGTAATATTTTTTAATAGTCCTCAAATTTGGGCCTGGCGAAAAGGCAGATTGAACACCATCAAACGTTTAGTGGACAAAATGATTGTCCTCTTTCCTTTTGAAGAAAAAATTTATCAACAGGCCGGCATTGATGTAAACTGGGTTGGACATCCTTTGCTGGATGAGATGCAAAAAGAAAATAATTCCAGAGAATTCTACAAACAATTTGGACTGAAGAAAAATATCCCCATTTTAGCAATTGCACCAGGTAGTCGCCCTAGTGAAATGAGGAGACATCTTCCAACAATGCTTGAAGCTCTTCCAAAAATTAAAGAAAAAACTGGTGATATTCAGTTCTTACTACCAGTTGCTGAAACACTCGACTTAAAAGAAATCAGAAAACTTACAGAAGAATCTTCAGTTACAGTTTCCTTAGTCTCTGATCAATTTATCGAAACTATTCTAGCAAGTGATGCTGCTATAGTCGCATCTGGGACTGCTACCCTGCAAACTGCTCTTGCACTGAAACCATTCGCAATTGTTTATAGAGTTTCTCCACTAACTTACCGGATTGCTCGTTATCTGGCAGAAACTGATTATATTGGACTTGTTAATGTTTTGGGGGAAAGAGAAATTGTTCCTGAATTACTGCAAAACGATTTCACAGTCACTAACGTTACTAATATTGCTGTTCGTCTCTTGCAGGATGATGCCTATCGTGCAACAATGATCGAACAACTAAAAAATACACGAACAAAATTAGGAGAACCTGGAGCTTACGACAAAGCTGCAAGTTGCATTGTGAAAACTCTAAATTTAAGACTGAACTCTGACTGAAATATTTATAAATCAGAAACAAATAATTCGTAAAGATTGATGAATACCACCACTATTTCACTTGAAACTAAAAACATTGCTCATCATCTGACACAAACTTTTTCAACTGTAGAGGCTGTTAAACAATTGTTTGAAGGTCAAATGGGGATTGACGATTCTGTTTCACGTCGACTATTGAGTACAGCACTACATCGAGGTGGAGATTTTGCTGATATTCACTTTGAGTACAGCACCCGTAATTCCGTGGTCATGGAAGACGGAATTATAAAAAATTCAGCGGTTGCAGTGGTTTCAGGAGTCGGAATTAGAGTGGTGCAAGGAGATCAAACGGGTTATGCATACAGCGAAGATTTTGATCTAAAGCCCATGCTCCATGCGGCACGAACTGCAGCAGCCATCGCTTCCAGTAGGAAGGTTTCAATAGATGAAGGTTTTCTATTTAACGAGTTGATTCCACAAAATTATTATCCTGTGTTGAAAACTGTTACAGATTTGGAACTGGTGAAAAAAATAGAAATGGTCAAACGAACAGAAGCTGTTTCCAGAGACTATGATAAAAGAATTATCCGTGTAACTGTAGCTATGATGGATGCCCTCAATATGACTCAAGTAGTAACTTCTGAAGGAGCAATTTTGCGGGATACTCGTCCAATGTTCCGCTACAATGTACATTGTGTATCGCAAGAAGGTGACAATGTTCAAAATGGTTCCTCAGGGATCGGAGGTCGAGTTGGTTTAGAT
This sequence comes from uncultured Pseudomonadota bacterium, assembly GCA_964582835.1. Lineage (GTDB taxonomy): Bacteria > SAR324 > SAR324 > SAR324 > NAC60-12 > Arctic96AD-7. Next base: position 5,303 of record CAZOTX010000095.1, read on the forward strand.
TTTTTGAAGCAGGAAGACCATGTTATGAATTTGGGGAAACAAGCAGCTTCAGAGGCAATTTTACTATTGAATGCAGAACAAGCACCTTCTGGATTAATGCCTGTTATTTTGGGTCCGGCACAATCTGGAATATTGCTGCATGAAGCAGTTGGTCATCCATTGGAGGCTGATTTCAATCGAAAAGGGACCTCTGCTTATAGCGGACGTATTGGTGAAAAAGTATCTTCAGAATTGTGTTCCATTTACGACTCCGGTACTATTCCGTATGAAAGAGGTGCTATAAACTTTGACGACGAAGGGGTTCCTTCAGCTGAAAATATTTTGATCGAAAATGGTGTTTTGCGAAACTATATGCATGACAGAATCAGTGCCCGACACTTCCGCACAAATCCTACAGGGAACGGACGGAGGGAATCATATGCTCATTATCCAATACCACGTATGACATCAACATACTTGGCAAATGGAGAATCTGATCCAGAGGAAATAATCAATTCTGTCAAAAAAGGTGTTTATTGTCAAGAATTTAGTGGCGGACAAGTGGATATTTCCAATGGTGATTTTGTATTTGTACCGACAGTGGCCTGGTTAGTGGAAGACGGTAAAAAAACAGTGCCTATAAAAAATTTTACTTTAATTGGAAATGGACCGGATGCTATGTCAAACGTCAGTATGGTTGGTAACGATTTTGCTATGAGTGAAGGAATTTGGACTTGTGGAAAGGAGGGACAGAGTGTCCCCGTTGGAGTTGGACTCCCAACTGTACTCG
>CAZOTX010000096.1:0-3636 GCA_964582835.1 uncultured Pseudomonadota bacterium
GAATATTCGAGATATTTTGGACAAAGATTTCGTCACTATTCGTGAGGATCTTCTTTTGAGAGATTTTATTGACGTATTTAAAAAGGCACGTCGAAACTATTTTCCTGTTTTAAACAAAGAAAAGAAATGTGTGGGCGTTGTTTTTCTTGATGACATACGCCCTCACCTTTTTAACATGAGTCTTTATGATTTAGTGACAATGGGATCAGTCATGCGGAACTTGCCGTTAATTAACCTATTTGAACCAATCACTATCGCCCTAGAAAAGTTTGAGTCTTCAAAAGCGTGGTCATTGCCCGTTGTTGAGGGGGATCAATTTCTAGGAATGCTTTCTAAATCAACTCTCTTCGACCATTATCGTCGCGAACTGCAAATTCAATCAATTTGAAAAATTTTATGAAAACACTTGTTTTTTTTTTTTTTACACTAACGTTAACCCAACATGTATTTTAATAGAAGAATAAGTTTGAATCTCTACAGTGTTCAAATTTTGATCTTGTAACCTTAATTTCTCAATATATTATGAACAAATCAGAATTAATAAATGAGTTGGCGGTTAAAACAAGTTATAATCCAAAATTGATGGACAAAATGGTTCGTATTTTTTTTGACCGAATCAAAGCTGCACTTAGTGCGGGTGACAAAGTAGAAATCAGAGGTTTTGGTTCTTTTACACTGAAAAAATACAAAGGGTATATTGGGAGAAATCCAAAAACAGGAGAAACTGTGGAAGTCAAACCAAAACAACTTCCTGTATTCCGGACAGGAAAAGATTTGCGTAGTAGAGTAAACAGGTAACAGTTTACAAAGATTATGAATCTTCCATGCCATCTTTTACCGGCTGATCCAGTATATCACTATAGCGAGGAAGAGGCTCTATTAGTTTGGTTATTTGAACCGCATTTTTACCTTTGTAAGCACCCTGAGTAGCAAAATATTTTAGCTTGTCCTGCACGATAACCTTGAGAGGTTTGTCTTGATCCTGATTTAGAAGAATGCTGTCACCTTCTTTCAAAGTTAAAAACCTTCGAAGTGACATGCGAGCTTCACCTAAGTCAACCTTTACTCCAACTTTGGAATTAAGTAAATTTTCTTCTAGTCGACTGGAATTAACAGCATTAGCCTCTTCATCGTAGCTTGTTTTTCCTGCCTCAAGTTGGGTGCGTACAGGGTCGAGCATTGAATAAGGTAAACAAAGACTCATTGTGTAAGGGGCGCGATTGATTTCTACATCAAAAGTGGTACTTGCCACAACTTCATCCGGGGGGACAATAGCCGTAAATTTAGAATTGACCTCCATACGGTCAAAATAGGGTTCCAGCGGAGTCAATCTCTTCCAGGCTTTACCTAGATCCTCAAGTGCACTGTATACGACTTTGGTTAACATTTTAATTTCAATACCGGTAAGTTCGCGTTTTGGAGGTGGATTTTCGAACCAACCGTTTCCTCCAAAAAGCATATCAATAAGGATGTACACCAAATGATGTTCAAAAACAAACAGGCCATGACCATGAAGCGGATTCATCCCAAAAACTGTCAGTGAAGCTGGGGTAGAAATGGCAGCGAGATAATCTCGAAAGCTAACTAATTCCGTTGCTCGCCTCGTCATTGTAACAGGGCGTCGTACATGATGTGAAAAGGTTTGAGCAAAAATTCGAGCAAAGCGGTCATAAACTGCTTCCAGTCCCGGCATACGACCACGGATAATTGGAGCCTGATACCCCAACTCGTAGGGTACCGCCTCCATTTTATCAACTATTTCTGGATTAAGTCGTTTGTCTTGTTCAACTGAAATGCGTTTCAGAATTGCATTTAATTCTTTTTCCGACTGAGGCATATAATTTTGGAGTAAAGTTGTGAAATTAGGAGTTCTAGTCTATCTTGAAAATAATGATGAACATATTCTGATGATTCATCGTGAAAAAGAAGATGAACATAAGGGCCTTTGGTTAGCTCCAGGAGGAAAAGTTGAACCTAATGAAGCTCCATATGAAACTGCAATCCGTGAAATGCAGGAAGAAACCGGACTGATTATTGAAGATCCTGAACTAAAAGCAGTACTTTCTTTTCCTGATCACGGCGACTCACCTTTTGGTGATGAGTGGCACGTGTTTGTTTTTTATTCAAACCGCTATTGTGGCACACTAACAAAATGTTGTCCGGAGGGTCGTCTAGAATGGATCCCCAAAAGGAACCTGTCTAAACTTACCTCGTGGGAAGGTGATCGACTGTTTGCTCCCAAAATTTTAGAGCCCGAATGCTTTTCAGCTAAATTTGTTTATTCTGGAAAAACTTTGTTAGACTACACTTTTTCAAATTCTTAGTTAAGATTGTAAATTCGAAAATTTTGAAACGCAAGGCAAGACAAAAAATATTTTAAAATTATTTCAATGTTACGTTATTACTTTCTGATAATTATTTTTGCTGCATATCTCGGAGGATGTCAGGTGCAGGTAAGATATCCTTCAGAGTTTCCGTCAAAAAACACTATCACCCGTGAAGAAATATATTGGTTTTGGGGATTAGTAGGAGAAAAAAAATATGAAATTTATGATTTTTGTCTACAAGGTAGAGTTTATGAGGTCATTATTTACAATACATACCTGCAAAGTACATACACAGTACTTTCATTAGGAATATACACTCCAAGAACTGTCCGCATTGTCTGTTCCAACAGAAGTGAGGAACCTTAATTATTAAACAATCAAACCCTTAGAGTCTTTTTTCTGATTTTGCACCAAATTCGAGTTTCTTAAGAATCAACATTTTTACAAAAATTAGAACTATTTGAAAAACGAATTCTTCCTCATTTTTTCGATTTGTTGGGATGAAATCCAAAATACTGTGTTTTAGTTCTTTCCTAATTATGTCTTCCAGCCTACGGACCTATTTCATACCATACCAAAATAATTTCTAAAATGCTGTAATTTTTACTTGAAAAATTTGAAATAAAACTCATTTACCATTCTTAAATTTACAAACTTTCCACAAATAGAGTGAAATGAAAAAGCTCTTAACCTGCTTTGAGAATTATTTACAGACTCTCCTAAATCCTACCCTTTAAGTTAAAAAGAATTCATTGGTAAACATTAAATTTAATATCAATCAACTTTTTAAAATCAACTTTTTAAAAAAATACTACTTTTTTTGATTGAGGGAAAGTATATTCTTACGAAGACAATTGCTTAAACTTAATTTTCGAGAATTAATGAAAACACACACACAAGTTTTAGTTATAGGTGGTGGCGTGGTGGGGTGCAGTGTTTTGTTTCATCTAACCAAATTGGGTTTGAAAGATGTGGTTTTGCTGGAACGTTCAAAACTTACTTCTGGATCGACATGGCATGCCGCTGGAGGGATGCACACAATAAACGGTGATCCGAATGTATCCAAATTACAACAATATACCATTGATCTTTATCAAGAAATTGAAGCGTTGTCTGGACTTGATATAGGTTTGCACTTGAGTGGTGGAATAATGCTAGCAGCTACTCCAGAACGTTTTGAGTGGCTAAAAAGCATTCACGCCAAAGGACGTTATTTAGGAATGGATACCGAGGTTATCAGTCCAAAAGAAGCCAAAAAGGTTATGCCTCTTATCAATCCCGATCATTTTGTGGGTGCGTTATACGATCC
>CAZOTX010000096.1:3736-6048 GCA_964582835.1 uncultured Pseudomonadota bacterium
AAAAGGTTATGCCTCTTATCAATCCCGATCATTTTGTGGGTGCGTTATACGATCCAATGGAAGGCCATTTAGACCCATCTGGGACCACATGGGCTTATGCCACGGCCGCTAAAAAACAAGGAGGTGAAATTTTTCAAAATATGCTTGTCATCAATTTAAAAGCTGATCCGAAAGGTGGTTGGAGAGTAATTTTTAAAAATCATGAATCAGGAGAGCAACGAGAAATAAAAGCCGAACATGTGGTTAATGCGGGAGGACTTTGGGCTAGAGAAGTTGGTCGTATGGTCGGTTTGGAATTACCTGTTTTGGCCATGGAACATATGTATTTGATGACTGAAGAGATGCCTGAAATAATTTCTTTCAATCAGGAAACCGGACACGAAATTCCTCAAGCAGTAGATTTTGATGGTGAAATTTATTTGCGCCAAGAACAAATGGGAATGTTAATGGGAACTTATGAAAAGAAATGTAAACCATGGTCACCTAAAGAAACTCCGTGGGATTTTGGACAAGATTTATTACCTCCTGATTTAGAACGTATTGCACCTTCCCTTGAAGTTGGTTTTCAACATTTTCCAGCTTTTGAAAATGCTGGAATTAAAAAAATAATCAACGGTCCCTTCACTTTTGCTCCAGACGGTAACCCCTTGGTTGGCCCAGTTCGAGGACTACCAGGTTTTTGGTGTGCCTGTGCTGTGATGGCTGGATTCAGTCAGGGTGGTGGGGTAGGTTTGGCACTAGCAAATTGGATTATTCATGGTGACCCTGGTTTTGATGTATGGGGTATGGATGTTAGCCGTTTTGGGGATTGGGCCACATTGTCTTATACTAACGCAAAAGTTCAGGAAAATTATTCCAGACGATTTTCGATTCGTTTCCCTAACGAAGAACTTCCTGTTGGAAGACCACTCAGAACAACACCAATTTTTGACAAATTACTGTCGGAAGGAGCCCAAATGGGAAGTGCATTTGGCTTAGAAGTTCCACTTTGGTTTTCCCCAAAAGGTGTTAAAGAAAAATTCTCATGGCGACGCTCAACAGATTTTAAGCACGTTGCTGAAGAAGTTCGTGCTGTACGAGAAGGAGTCGGGTTGATGGAAATTTCAGGATTTGCGAAATACTCTTTTATTGGTTCTGAGACTATGGATTGGCTAGACAAAATTCTAGCTTGCCAAATTCCAAAACCTGGTCGTATGACACTTGCACCAATGCTCAACAAAAATGGGAAATTGATTGGTGATTTCACACTCGCTAATCTTGACAATGACAAATTTTATCTTGTTGGTTCTGGAATTGCGGAGGAATATCATTTACGTTGGTTTGATGAAAATCTTCCTAAATCTGGAAATGTTGAGATCATTCCACATGGAACTAACATTTTAGGAATTTCAATTGCCGGACCTAAATCCAGAAAATTATTAGAAAAAATAACTGATACAGATGTATCCAGAAAAGCCTTTAGTTTTATGAGTTTTCGTGAAATGGATATTGATATGTTTAAATGTTGGGTTGGTCGCTTAAGTTATACAGGAGACTTGGGTTATGAGTTGTGGATAACACCGGACGCACAACACACTTTGCTGGAAATATTGCTCAAAGAAGGGTCAGAATTTGATGTCCGATTATTTGGGCTTCGGGCACTTAATTCATTGCGTTTAGAAAAAAATTATGGTTCATGGGCGGCAGAATATCGTCCACTTTATGGGCCTTTAGAAGCAGGTCTAGATCGGTTTATCTCACTGAAAAAAAAATCAGACTTCATCGGAAAAGACTCTGCCATTCAGGAAGAGGCAGATGGAGGGAAATGGCGATTAAGAACATTTATTGTACAAACAAAAGATGCTGATGTGATTGGCGATGAACCCATTTGGTTCAAGGATGAAGTCATAGGTTGGGTAACTTCAGGTGGCTACGCACACAATTCAAAAGTTTCTGTGGCTATGGGTTATGTTCCGAAAGAAATAGCCAAAGAAAAACAAGACTGGTTTGTAGAAATTTTAGGAGAACGCTGTCCGTGCATTTTACAAACAAAACCCCTTTTTGATCCAAAAGGTGAAATAATGCGTAGATAATTTGCTACATTTTATAAAATAGAAATATAAAATTTATGAGATCAAACATATTGGATGGCAAGGCCATTGCCAAAGACATTCTTGATGAAGTGTCCTTCAAAGTCTCAAAATTGAAAAAAAGTGGTTGGGATCCTAAGTTGATTTCGATCAAAGTCGGGGAAAACCCCGCTGTTGATCTTTATATACGGAATCAACGTTTGAAAGCAGAAAAAATAGGAATTATATTTGAAGAAAAAGAGT
>CAZOTX010000097.1:0-5997 GCA_964582835.1 uncultured Pseudomonadota bacterium
AATGTTTGTTCTAAAGCAATTTTTTATTTTTTATCAAGTTTTAATTTTGTTCTTTATAATTCTTCAGACTAAATTATGCAGTTTATTAACTCTGATATTTAGTGTGTAATACACACCGCTAAGTGAGTGTACAGAAGTTTTTCAACAGTTGCAGTCCAGCAATTTGACTCTTTTCCGGATGAAACTGAACACCCCATAAGTTGTCTTTACAAACAACTGCGGCAAAATCATAACCGTAGTTTGAGAGACCCAAAACGTACTCACTGTTTTCCGGATTCAAATGATAAGAATGCACAAAATAAAAATGCATTTCATCGGCAACATTTTTAAAAAGCGGATCTTTTTGCTGCTGAGATACCTGATTCCATCCAATCTGGGGAATTTTCAGTTCATGATGGAAACGCTCAACTTTACCTGGAATCCAGCCCAAACCCACACGATAACCATCTTCTTCGCTTTCGTCCATCAGCAATTGTGCTCCTACGCAAATTCCCAGCAAAGGAGTTCCTGCCTGAACTTTTTCCTGCAGAGCTTCCAGCATTCCTGAGTTTCGCAAATGTTCCATAGCCGGACCAAATGCTCCCACTCCCGGAAGCAGAATCCTGTCTGCTTTCCTTACCTCATCTGCATGAGAAACGAGCTGATTTTCCACATCGGAGAAATCCAGTGCGTTTTTCAGATTGTGTAGATTTCCAACATTGTAATCGATGATTGCGTTCATGCCTGTCAGAGACTTCCTTTTGTAGAAACCACTTCTGTACGTCGTGGATCTGACTCAACAGCCATACGTAGGGCACGCGCCATTGACTTGAACATTCCTTCGCATTTGTGATGGTCGTTGCTTCCGTATAATATCGACAAGTGCAGAGTCATTTTTGACGAGATAGCAAGTGATTTGAAAAAGTGATTGATCATCTGCGTGTCTAATTGACCGATACTGGGTTGGGTAAATTCTCCTGAAAAAACAAATTCCGGACGTCCAGACAAATCCAAAGTAGCCCGGATTAACGCTTCGTCCATGGGTACATAAGAATGACCGTAGCGAAAAATCCCTTTCTTTTCACCAACGGCTTCTGCCAACGCACTACCAAGAGCAAGCCCTATATCTTCCGTAGAGTGATGCGTATCTATTTCCAAATCACCTTTACATGATAATTTTAAATCAAACAATCCGTGAAAGCTCCACAAATCCAACATGTGATCCAGAAACCCAATTCCGGTATGAATTTCAGATTTACCAGAGCCGTCAAGATTCAATGCCAGTTTAATGATTGTTTCATTGGTATTTCGCTCAATATTAGAGATTCTTTTTTGTTTCATAGTTCCTCTTAAGTGAATTAAAAGAGACAGTTTAGAAAGAGTAAGTCAAACGTCCTGCAAAATGAAGAATGGTTTTTTTTATTCCGAGAGGAACAGTATGATCATCATAACTGAATGCGCTCCCTGGCTCGAATGCATTTAAATCTAAATCTAAGTTTGCGTGTCCTGCCATTTTGATCGATAATGTGTTGTCCCATTCAATACCGATCATACTGGATTTGTTACCGTATATATCAAGAACAGGCTGGATGCGTTTTAGTTCGTATAGACCCAAATAGTAAACAGCGTTAGTTTCTGGAACTTCGTAGCGGAAACGAAACCCACCCATTTGAGTATTATTAATTGAATGCCCTAAACCGGTACCACTGTTTAGTTCTGGGCTTCCTCCGTTAAAATAAAACTGTGTTCCACGGTACGTTCCAGGTGAAATTTCGTAAAAACTTTTAAGACTTCGGAGGTAATTTGCTCCATTTCTGTTGTTGTCTTCGAGTTGTTCATCACCTTGGGCCATCATTCCAACAAGCATATACTCCTCACCGGGTCTTTTCCAACTTATTTCTAATTCAGTCGCACCGCCAGAGATTTTTCTTTTGTCAATGTTATGCCTTTCATCATACTGGAAATAATTCCGATTCCCCTGATTTGAAATAATATCAGCATAAACTCCCCAAACAGCCGTTTCCCAAAGGATCCGTATTCCAAAATATTCCTGCTCATGTGCATTGTAATATATTGGCTTACAGTTTGAGTTGAGAGTATACGCTGAAAGGCTCGAGTTACAGGTACTTCCTGAGGTGAATCCTAAACTTTCTAAGCTTGAAAGAGTACTGCTTGGGAGCCGTTTTGCAGGAATATTATTAAGCCCTAAAGGGACATCATGTTCTGTGTATTTAATACGGAACATTTCAATGCGGAATGAATCAATGACTTCTCCATTAGAATCTACCTCGTGCCAAACAGGGTAGTCAAGTGAGAAGAAGTATAGCCAGTCTGCATCTGCTGAAGAAAGTTTCATACCACCTATTTCATAACACCATGTTCCTGCCTTGCAACGTTGTGAAAAACCACTTAGGATTCCGGAAAATACCTTACCGTTACGGTCTCCTATGTTAATAACATGTTTCCCGAATTTTGCTTCTTCATTAGGGTTCCTGTTAAGTTCAAGATACGATTGACGTGCAGTTAAATTTGCCGATTGGGATTCAGTACCAGTTGTTCTTGAGCTTTGTGATGTTCTGATGTCAGACTGATATATTGCTTCCTGATCAGTTGCAAGTTCAAGATTTATGGATATTATGCGGTGCACGGTTGAGCGCATTCTCAAACGCAAATCCTGATCAAAAGAAAATTCTTCTGCAGAATTGGTATCAGTTCGTGAAATAGGTAGATTATTGGTTGAACTAATCTTAGAAGTACGTAGTCTGTAATCTCCTGAAAGCTCCACTCCTGGTGAAAATGTTAGGTGTTCTTTACGTTCAGAAACGTCACCTCTCTCAAGGGGGACAAAATGTGTTTGTGCCAATGCTGCAAATGAACTTGCAAAAAAAATAAAAAAAACTAATGCCAGATTTATTGAAAACAGACGGATAAAGCATATCCGTGAATAGGCTTTCATAAAGCGCTGAAAAGAAAGAGGATAAGTTACTTGTACAAGTTTAAAAGAGGAAATTATTTACTTTAATATTAGTGGATTATGCTAAGAATAGCAAGTTTTCACAGATCAATGCTCAAAGATTAATTTATAATACTACTTTCAAGAATACGATTGCGTTCATTGTTGCTTTTTTTTAAGTCGTGACTCAACTTTTTATTTATTCCCATTTGCTTTACTGCCCAGGCAATACCAGCACGTATAATATCTGCTTCTAGATGCAAGCAATTTCCACATATTTTTAATAATTCTGCTTCACTTTTTTTAAGACTACCGTCTATTACCGCAATTGCAGCTAGATAAAAGAAAACTTTTATAGCAAGATCGTGGTCCATTTTGATATTTTTTATCTCAAAAAGGTCCCTTTCTTTCACTTTTTTCATTAAATCGTGAATTTCCTCCTTACTTTCAAGCAGACCTATTGCTTCCTGTAAAGCAACATATTCATGTTTTTCAATTATGTCATCTGCAACGACCATGTTAGCAATTGCATTTACAACCCAATCCTTGATTTCTTTTGATGTATCAATAAAGAGATCCTTCGAAAATTCACGATCTAAATGAAGCTTATACATGACATTCCCAATTTCTTGTTAAAATAAACCCTAGATGTACTTGTTATTACATAGAATTACACAGTTATTACAAATCAATTACCTCATGTAAAAATTCTTTCTTGCCCTGTCCATATCGTCCAGCTCCCTGTCCGTTTCCGTATAATTTATATTTGTAAATTACCAACCCTTCAAGTCCAACAGGACCTCGAGAGTGTGTTTTGCCTGTACTTACTCCGACTTCAGCTCCAAATCCGTAACGAAATCCATCCGAAAAACGTGTTGACGCATTCCAAAAAACGCCAGCAGCATCCACTGAATTCATAAACCACTCTGCTAATTCTATATTTTCAGTGACAATTGTATCTGTATGCTTTGAACCAAAATGATTTATATGGTTAACTGCCTCTTCTGCAGATTTTACTAATTTAACAGAAATTATCAAATCGATATATTCAGTTGTCCAGTCTTTTTCAATTGCAGTTTTAATTTTTATTTCCGGGAATGCTTCCAAAATTTTTTTAGTTTTTTGGCATACCCTCAATTCTACACCAGATTCCTGCATTTTTATCAAAATTTCTGCTAGCCACTCAACGGGATATTTTTGATGTACGAGCAAAGTTTCCGCTGCATTGCAGACAGCCGGGTAATCCAACTTTGCATCTAGTGTAACCTCAACACTTTTAGTTTTATTTGCGGCTTGATCCAGATACACATGACAAATTCCAGCTGCATGTCCTAGTACTGGTACCTGAGCATTCTTTTGAATTTTTCTGACCATTTCATTGCTGCCTCGGGGAATAATTAAATCAAGTTCAGAACTCATTTTCACCAGTTGTGAGACTTCATCGCGACTTTCTACAAGAATGACTGAATTTTCTGGAACTGAAATATTCTTCTTCAAAGTTTTACGGATAAGTTTGGCCAGTGTCCGATTAGTTCTTTGTGCTTCTCTGCCTCCTTTAAGAATTACTGCATTTCCTGATTTGAGAGCCAATGCAGAAATTTGTATGATCACATCAGGACGTGACTCAAAAATTACCAAAATTACTCCTATAGGGCAGGAAACACGATAAAGATCGAGCCCTTCGTCCAAACGGGTTGCCTGAATTATTTTTCCGATAGGATTTGGAAATACAGCGACACTTTCACAATTTTGTGCCATTTGCTCAATCTTAGCTTCGTTAAGTAAAATCCGGTTACAGGAGCTTTCCGAAATTTTACCACAATGCATCATTTTGTGAGCTTCAGTCATATCTATTGCGTTCTCTTCCAAAATTTCAGTCGAATTTTTACGCAATGATTCAGCTAACTCATGAAGGACATCATTTTTATGAGTATTTTTTAGATTTGCCAAAACGAGGGAAGCTTCACGAGCCTGCTCTAATTGTTTTTGAACAAATGATGAAACTTGAAAGTTTTTCATTATTTTGTAAAATTTATTTATGTTTTACAGCCAGAGAGAAAGTTTTTAAAACAATCCGCTGACAGTGAATTCAAAACGATCTGGAGTTTCATAAGATCGCTTGTCCAATTTCGACCCATACTCAAATCTGAGTACACCCATTGGGGTTATTACACGAACACCAAAACCCGCACTTTTACGCAGATCAAAAAAATCTGGCTCTTTTTCTCCAATTAGTTGATACTGTATAGGCTCAGCATTAACGTTTCCTGCATCTAGAAAAAACAATCCACGGACAAAACTCTTCTCATCTTGACTGAGTGGAAAAACTAATTCAAGATTAAAGACTCTCTCCGAGATTCCACCGCTTTTTAATTCCTGCAATTCGTTTGTACTCAAGCCGACAGTTCTGCTGTCAAAAGTTTTTGTCTGTTGGTAACCGAGCTCGTCAGTAATAACTCTGTATTCGCGAAAATGCAACTGCTCACCAGGGCCATAAGGTCCTGCAATTCTATAATAATAGTGTCCCCGTACTGAATCAATACCTCCAATTCGATACCTGTCCTCAGATGGTATTGGTGAACCACCTTGTTCTATTAACATGCCTAAACGACCCTTGGCCATCAAAATTAGAGTGTTATCCTCGTTCATTGCCCAAAATTGCTGATACTGAATTCGATACTCCCTTAACCCAATATTCCCTCCGAAAGGTGTGCCGGTTTGTATCACACGAAAGGAGGTTTTTATTCCACCACTAGGAAAGACAGGATGATTGACAGTGTTATAGGTTAAAGACGGTGAAACAGAGTGCTTAAAAAGATCATCTCCTGAATCAGAAAAGATGCGGTCGAGTGCGTTTATTTGAGCACCAAAACGTAAATTTCGGAAATACAGGGGCATACCCAAACTGAACCCATAACTGTTTTCTGTAATTATGCCTCGTTCCAATTCTGTGGAATCCTGACTCTTACTTCTTGAACTAAAGATCGAACCAGAAATTTCTGAATCAAAAAGTCTTGGATCAATCAGAGTTATATCAAATCTTTGTTGAACACTCTGTTCGGCAA
>CAZOTX010000098.1:0-5977 GCA_964582835.1 uncultured Pseudomonadota bacterium
TCATTTTACGGATCAGACTGCTCTGATTCCGGATTTCACGTGGACCGTGCCTCGCGCCTGCCCGATTGGTTACACCTCCGTCAAAAGGTATTCCGACAAGGGCAATGTCGAGTCCGGTTGCAGTTTCCTGAAACGGAGTCCTGAAAAATGTGGGTATGCCTGTGTAACGCGGTCGGACCTGAGGATTTTCAAACTCTGGATAACGAAATTTTCGTGACATATCATTTCATTTGTCTATGCAGCTAAAGACTGCGGTTTTCAAATTAAGAATTGTTACATACTCGATAAATGTATATTCAAGACTAGAACATCTTTTTTAAATGTAGTTCTCAAAACTTAATCAATTTCCTGACTTTACTTGACTTTCCAAGTTCGTTGGAGCGAAGATATTTTGATACTGTTTTTTCATAGTTTCAGATTCTTCTTTCTTTTGTTTTTTGGACTCAACCTGCCCTTCCAAATTTGTAGGGGCGAAGATGCTCCCATAATGATCAGTTCCTGGTGCAGCTTTTTTAAGAGATTTTGTATTTCCAGAATCAGAAGATACCTTTTGATCTTCAATTTTTTTCTGCATTTCTGCCAATCGTTTTTGGGTAAGTTCTTCCTGCTTTTTTCTTTTTTCTTTAGAAACATCAATTTTACATTGTTCTACATCATAATCTTTCGACATCCAAGCCATTCCTATACCCGCAACAAAAATCAAAAAAACCAATTTAGACACTGGTTTTCGAATAGATTTTCTTGAAAGAGTTTTTACTTTTATGGGTTTTCCTTCTTTTTCTTGAGCAATTTCTCTTGCATGTTCTTTCCTTTTCAGGACTTCATGTATAAATGCTGCGGTAAGAGTCAAACAGATAATTATGACCGCCAAAGCACTTATAGATGGATTTATGCCGTAGCGTACTTTGCTAGCCAATACAGTAGTCAGTGTACTTTCTGAAACAATCGTAAAAACTGTGGTATTATAGTTTTCAAAAGAGGCAAGAAACGCTAGTACAGCCGCAGACCCTATCGCGGGTTTCAAAAAAGGAAGGAGTATTTTCCGAAAATACTGCATATTTGTGGCACCTAAGTCTAACGCTGCTTCCTCCAAAACAGGGTCAAAACGCTGTAGTCGTGAAATAAAAACCAACATAGTGTATGCAGAAATGAAAGTAGACTGTCCAATGATTGTAAGAAAAATTCCATCATAAAAAAATGATTCATATTCTGAGTTAAATATGATCCCCATCCTATCCCAAAAAATTAACGTTGATATTCCCAGAACTACTCCTGGCACTAAAATAGTTGAAATGGTTAAAGTATAAAAAATAGGACGAACACGCTTGCTCAGTTGACCAAGCATTAATGCTCCAGCTAACCCTATAGGTACTGAAACAAAAACTACTGCTATACCAATGATCAAACTATTTTTAAATCCACTCATCATCCTCGCATCGTTCACCAAGACACCAAACCATTCAGTGGAAAAACAGTCCCAGGGAGAAAGACGAGGGAAATCTGCACTATTAAAAGCCGTGATGCTCATCACAATCAGAGGGCCGAAGAGATATGCAAAAAACAGAAAAATATAAAAGCTTGTAGTAAACCTTAAAAAGGTAGCTGAACTCACCGCCCAATCTCCCCAAATTTAACTTTAAATATTTTCATAATCAGTAGAACAAAAATTACACAAATTACCAAAAGGCTGACTGCATATGCCGATCCTCTGGGCCAGTTACTTCCAGTGTTAAACCACTGATAAATGATTTGGGTGAACCACAAGCTACTTGGTCCACCAATTATTTGAGGAAGGGCTAAAGCTCCTGCAGAAAGCATGAAGACCATCGTGCATCCGGAAGTAATACCAGGTTTGGCAAAAGGAATCACTACACGCAAATGAATGCGCCACCATGGTGAGCCCAAATCACGAGCTGCTTCAATTTGGTTACGATCTAAACTCTCCACAGCATTATAAATTGGAAAAATCATTAACAAAATATAAGCATAACCTAAACCTGTATATAGGGCTACGTTTTCTCTTACAAAATCAATAGGTTGACTTAAAATCCCTAAAAAGACTAAAATATTGTTAATTGAACCCTCCTCACCGAATAATATTCTAAATGCAAAAGCCCGGAGTAGCTCATTGATCCAAAACGGTACCACTAAAGAAAGCATCATAATACGAGTTGCACCACCTTTTGCAACATGTGCCAAATAATATGCGACTGGGTAACATAGAATTACATCAAATAAAGTTACAAATACTGCAGTTAAAATAGTATGAACAAACACTGAAACATCTACTATATTGAAAGGGTCCGGATTGTTTGGACTTCCAAATAGCAAAAACTTATAATGCTGAAGTGTATAGATATCTTCCGGTCCCCCTATTTTTGAAGGATCTATTTGTGTCCAATTAAAACGAAAAGAAAAATCAAACATGAAAATTTGAGGAATCACAAACATCACTACAATCCAGAAAAAGCTCACAAGTAGCATATATAATGAGAGTACCAAACCGTTTCGCAGAAAAAAATTTTTTAACCATATACTCATTTTTTTACTCAGCCGCCAGTGGACCAAAGGGAAGTGCTACCGTCAATTTTGAGTCAATTTGTACTTGAAGCTCACTCCCTTTTTCATAAACTTGGGTTGTACCATCATTAATTTGTGAAATCTTGATCTTCATCCCATTTTTTCCATCAAGAATTAAATGCCAAAAATTACCTTCAAATTCTTGATAAACAACTTTGGAATTTATTACATTCTTAAAATTGTTAGTTCTTTCTACAATACTCATTGCTTCTGGTCGAGCAAAAACAATAGCTTCGTCTCCAATACTTAGTTTAATATTTTCCGAAATAGAGGCTTCTAAATCACCGTATTCAGTACTTACAATCACTTTTTCAGTTTGAACGTCCCTTACATTACCTTGAAAAGCATTGTTTTCTCCTACAAACGACGCCACAAATGCTGTTGCAGGATTGTCATATACTTTCGTTCCCTCTCCAACTTGCTCTATTAAACCTTCTCTCATTACTGCAACCCGATCTGACATTGTGAGTGCTTCACCCTGATCATGCGTGATGTATATAAAGGTAATTCCAGCACGTTTTTGAATCTCTCTTAATTCTGTCCGCATATGTTGACGTAATCTCAAATCCAGAGCAGAAAGAGGTTCATCTAAAAGCAAAACTTCTGGCTCTGCCGCCAAAGCGCGTGCTACCGCAACCCTTTGTCGCTGGCCTCCGGACAACTCATTTACCATCTTGTCACCTTGTCCGGGCAAAGCAACCAGTTCCAATAGTTGGTCAGCTCGTCTTCTACGTTCCTTTTTACTTACTCCCTTTACTTCCAGAGAAAAAGCAATATTTTCCCAAACAGTCATCAATGGAAAAAGAGCAAGATTTTGGAAGATCAAAGCAGTCGGACGTTTATTCGGCCCAATGCCAGCCATATCCTTACCTCCAATGAAAACTCTACCTTCAGATGGCTCCTGGAACCCTGAAATAGCCCTTAGCAGAGTCGTTTTTACACATCCAGAAGGGCCAAGAAAACTAAAAAATTCGCCTCCTTTAATTGTAATATCTGCATCTTTTACAGCAGTAAATTCATCAAATTTAACCGTGATTTTCTCAAGGATAACGTCTGCACTCATGTTTTTTTTAAGTGTTGAAAGTTAAATTCTGAATGCAGAGCATCGGCTCCTTTTAGCGTATCTGCTAAAAGACAACCAATGCTCATAACTGAATATTTCCGAATAAAAATTAGAAAATTAAATCCGCAAATAGAGAGGTAGGAATTAAGCGTTTACGAACTTGTTTCTGTATTCAGTCCGTACATCAGCATACCACTGAGGCTCTTTAGGCCACGGCCACAAATTGGCAAGTGATTTTCCTGGATAAATCTGATTAAACCACTTTCCATAGTCTGCACTTGCATGTTTGTCTGCACCCAAAACTGCTGAATTATAACCATGTTGCCCCCAATCGGCTATACCCCCACCATCGATAGATCGACCTGCTGCCTGAGCATCAAAACAAAAATCAAAGAAAGCATAAGCTTGCTCCGTATTTTCTGAAGCTGAGGAAAGAGTCAGTCCGTCAACCCAAGCAAGTGATCCTTCAACTGGGGCACGATAAACTACTGGCAGCCCCTCTTTCATTTGAACCGTTGGTGGACCGTCCCACGTTTGGCCTACAACAACACCCTGATTCATGAAACCAGTTTTTTGACTATCAGCATCATTCCAGAAGAGTTTAACCTGTTTTTTGTTTTTGATACAAAAGTCAGTTACTTTTTGCCATGTCTTTCGCATTAAAGCTTCGTTAGCATAAGCGCGTTTCATTGCTCCTGGCTCCAAAGCTCCAGTGGTTTCCATATAAAGTCCTGCTCCAAGCATTCCAGAGTGTGGTCGCATCATTGTTTTTCCTTCTACATCTGACTGCCAAATATCACCGTAACTAGGCATTGCTACTCCGCTAATACTTCTTGGCGGAGTCCACTTGTCATTACGCCAGGCAATTCCTTCTGTACCCCATATCTGAGGCAACCAATGAGAACCCTTTCCACCAAAATTCCACTCATTATCTCCAACAGCTAGCATAGCAGGATTCAGGTTTTTAACATTGGGAATTTTTCCATAATCTATGGGCTGAATCAGGCCCAGCGGCTCCCATTGAAGTGACCGCATGTTTGTCGGACTGCAAACATCAAATCCACGCCCTTTAGTAGCTTTCATTTTGTTGATGATTTCTTCATTCGATCCAATTCCAGTGAAATTCATAGTAATACCAGTTTTTTTCTTGAAAGCTTTGATGAAACCTGGAGGACAATAATCAGACCAAAGCAGTACATTCACCTCTCCCGAAGAAGACAAAGCCTTTTTAGGCAATATCCAAGGGCCAATTCCTACAACAGCAGTAGTTGCGGCAAGCCCTTTGACTAACGATCTCCGAGAAATTGACTGGGTACCAAGCTTTTCTTTCTTTTCCATATTCTCTCCTTAAAAATGAGGATTAATCCAGAATTCATTGCAAACTAACCACTATGGCCAGAAGCAAACCTTAAAGAAGTCTAGCTGATCTGGAACTCAGAGAGACATCAGACTACTAAAATCTATTCATCCCACAAATTCCTTAATGGGTTACTACAAAAATGATGAATTCGCTATCATTAAATTTATATATTTTAAACAAATATTTCAAGAATTTTTTTAAAGATCCTTTTTTTCATAATTTTTCATTCGCCATCAGTCAAACAAGGAATTCAAATATTTTAAATTTTTCACATAATCTCATGGATGTAATACAACGTTTTTTTTCAAGGGAAACAAAACTTCATCCCTACCCAAGTTAAATAAAAGGAATTTTTTTTTAATTTGATAGAAAAATATTTTCTGGAAGCAAATTGATGTAATGTGCTAATATTAGAAAAAGATTCTCGTGACTTGACCTTGATTACCCTTCTCGGGGACAATTAGATTATATTTTTAATGAGGAAAAAACTAATTCTTGGGGAAGTAAATTAGTTAGTTTTTTAAAATAATTGTTTCAGTTCTTTAATCAAATTTCACAAAAATGGGAAAAAAATATGGTGCTATTTTATTGGCAGGAGGACTGTCATCACGCATGGGTCAGGATAAAGCCAGTCTAGAAATAGATGGGCATACAATGCTTGAGCGTCTGTTGCTAATCTTACGACCACTTGTGTCTGAAACAGTAGTAATGCGAGCGTCAGGACAAAAACTTCCACGTATTTCGCAAGATCTCCAAAATTGGATAAACCTTGGCAAGGATTCAGTAGCAGAACGTGGACCTCTCCAGGGTATTGTTGATGCCCTGCCCCTCTTGAGTTTAGATATCAACGAAGTGTTTCTTCTTACATGTGATTTACCCTATTTAACTGGAGAGTGGTTACAAACATTACGTGATTTTATGACAGATGAATATGACATAGTCTGTACGGAAGAGGATAATATTTCAAATCCACT
>CAZOTX010000099.1:0-5918 GCA_964582835.1 uncultured Pseudomonadota bacterium
TAGAAGGAATGCAGTTTGACCGCGGCTATCTTTCTCCGTACTTTGTCACTGATTCGGAACGGATGGAAGTGGTACTTGATGATCCTTATATTATTCTTGTTGAAAAAAAGGTCAGTAACATGAAGGATATTCTTCCTGCAATTGAGCAAATAGCGAAGACAGGTAATCCTTTCCTTATCGTTGCGGAAGACGTTGAAGGTGAAGCATTAGCAACTGTAGTTGTAAATAAACTTCGTGGTACACTTAAGTGTGCTGCTGTTAAGGCACCTGGCTTTGGCGACCGTCGCAAAGCAATGTTGGAAGATCTTGCAATTCTCACTGGAGGTACAGTAGTTTCTGAAGATATGGGAATGAAACTTGAAGATTTGACCTTAGCAAAGCTTGGGAAAGCAAAGTCTGTGGTTATAGATAAGGATAATACAACAGTTATAGACGGTTCAGGTAATAAAGGAGATATCAAAGCACGCATCAGTCAAATTCGTGCTCAGATAGAAGATACATCGTCTGATTATGATCGTGAAAAGTTGCAAGAGCGTCTTGCAAAATTGGCGGGTGGTGTCGCTGTGATCAACGTTGGAGCTGCAACTGAAATCGAGATGAAAGAGAAGAAGGCTCGAGTAGAGGATGCTCTTCATGCAACACGTGCTGCCGTTGAAGAAGGAATCGTTCCTGGAGGAGGAGTTGCTTTATTACGTTCTATTGATGCAGTTGAAAAAGCTGTAAAAGGAATAAAACAACATGATCAAAAAGTTGGTGCTGAAATTGTTCTTAATGCACTTGAATCTCCTTTGCGTCAGATCGTGTCTAATGCTGGGCTCGAAGGTGCATTGATTGTTGACAAAGTAAAAGCAAGTAGCACAAATCAAGGATTTAATGCAGCTAGTGAAACTTATGTTGACATGATCTCAGCTGGAATTATTGATCCAACAAAAGTCGTTCGAACTGCTCTGGAGAATGCAGCATCTGTAGCCGGATTACTTTTGACTACAGAAGCTGGGATACATGATGCGCCTGAAGAGAAAGTAGCTGGAGGTGGAATGCCTGCAGGTGCACCTGACATGGGCGGAATGGGCGGAATGGGCGGAATGGGAGGAATGATGTAATTCCGGTTCAATATCCATTCTTGCAAAATAAAGGCGGGTCAACTATGAAAGTTAGCCCGCCTTTTTTGCGTTTTGATTAAATTTTAAAAGTGAGAATTAACTTTGAAATTTAAAAAGATTGTATCAGTTGTTATCTTCTTCTGCTTCCAAAGATTCTTTGCAGATAATACAATAAGTGGTAACAGGTCGAATTAGCAATCGCTTTTCATCAATTTTCTGACCACATTCTTCACAGTATCCAAATGTTGCCTTTTCTATTCTTTCAAGTGCTTCTTCGACCTTACCAAGGAGTTTTCGCTCTCGGTCTCTAATTCGTAAATTATTGATGTGTTCAGTTTCTAGTGATGCTCGGTCATTGGGATCAGGATATAATGTACTTTCCTCCTGCATGCCATGAACAGTTCCTTCAGATTCACCAAGAATCTCTGCTTGCAATTCTTCCAATCGTATTTTGAATTTTTCTAATTTTGGATCAAGCATTCCGGCTTCCTCAGTACTAAATGATTATTTTATTAATTTTGATTTTAAAAACCAATTTTACAGTATTTTTTAAATCAAGAAAGTTTTTTCTTAAAAAAATTAATTAAATTGTTGAAACTTCCTAAGTTCAAAATCAATTTTTCGAACTTTCTGGATCTATTTGAATAGTGCAATTTTCAATCTGGATTTAAAATTTTAAATTCAAAAAATTGACTAAGATTTTCTTTAAAATAAAATAATTGAAAACGGATTGAGGAGAATTTGTAGTTCAGAGAATTTCATGTCTTTTCCATTTTCATCTTATAATTTGTAAAATTTATTATATTAGGGAAAGGTAAGAAGTGTTTTTCACTTTTTATGATTTCAATTTCATCTTCTTTGACGGAAAACTATCAAAATCATATTAGGTTAAGTTTTGAAACGAATCCAGAATTATTTTTCATATAAACTTTTATGGATTCTAAAATTGACCAACACTAATTCTTCAAATTATTACACAGTACAAGTAATTTCCCCAATTCTTGCAAAACGATTTTGCGATCTAAAAATGAGTTTCTAAACCAACACCATTGAAAATTAGTTTTGTATCAGTGTTAAGATGAAAAATTTCCTTTATATCTTACTTGTTTCATGTTTTAGTCACATCATTATATCATGTGGTTCTGATAGTAAAATGTTAAGTAGTACTTCCAAAATAGACACCTCGGGTAATAAAATTACTCGAAATCAAGCAGAAATTGATTGTTTCTCCTTAAGTAACTCAACAAATGATAACTCAACAATTGATAATTCATCAGTTTTAGATTCATCAATTTATAATTCAATAATTACAAATTGCTCAACAATTGATAATTCATCAGTTTCAGATTATTCAACAATTGATAATTCATCAGTTTCAGATTCATCAGTTTCAAATAATTCAACAGTTGATAATTCATCAGTTTCAGATTCATCAGTTTCAAATAATTCAATAATTTTTAATTCAACAATTACCAATTCAACAATTACCAATTCAACAATTAAAAATCAAACGATATTAAATGGAACAATATCCAATTCATCAATTATTAATTTTCATTAATTCATTAAAAATTCAAGCTGTTTTACAATAGACAATATTACATAATCCATAGTAACTTACCATACAGCCTGCATCAACTCCTGCTAGAAAAAAATAGCTATTTCCACAAAGTTGAAGAAATACAAACAATTTCATAATTGAACAACTTTCAATATTTAATCGTATTCGCTCTCCAAAAATTTTGTAAATTTACATGTGGAAGAAAAATCAAACTTTTAATAACCTTATACACGACCGGCCAAATATATTGCAAAACAGAAAAATTAATTTTACACTCACGACTCCTAAAAATTAACAAAAGTATTTGTACTAAAATTTCAAAAACAGAGGATTGAAATGACTAATCAGATAATTGCAATTAATGTTTTGTTAACTATTTTTTTGTTAGGGTGTGCAGAGGTAGGTGTTTATGTTGAAGAGGAAAAGGGTGGCAAGTATGTAAAACAATTAGAAACGAAAGATTGTATAGATATTCCGGGAATTCTATTGATATGTTACTAGGATAAAGTAGTTTCGAAGAAAAGATTTTCTGGAACAGGCCCCTAAACTTAAGTAAACAGAATCTTTTAGAGTAAAAAAACCTCTGTTAAAAATAGTTTATTTGTTTTGAATCACGATGAACAACTACTAATGATTACCTGTGAGAACCCTCCACTCATTCCATAAATTTTTCTGGGAAGATTGTTTTTTAGGACAAATGTGAAGCAAAAAACTGTGATTCAAAATTCTTACAGACCTTGATGGTGTGGTGAAAGGTCAAGTTGACTGAACTTGATCCTTCTACTTATGCGTCTCGAACTAAGTTTGGTAACAGACTGAACTATAGTACAGTTAACGCAGTAGTTTGAAAATGTTAACGTAGGCGTCTCAGTTACCGTCAACGTAAAATGCTTTTAAGGGAGGAAATCTTCTGTCGTTGATCTTGCGTAGAAGAGTAGTTCTCAGCATGGATTAATTGCTTAAGTAGTTTTTCAGTAACAACAGGGTCAGGTTTTATGTTTTGTTCATCAAGTTGAAGTGCAAGAATTGTCATCTGTACATTTCTAATAATCAGTTTAGGCATTGTTTTCAGCAAAATGTCGCGCTGATTCAAAGCTTGGGCAATCTGGATATCAAACTTTGCTGTGAGCGCTGCTTGTTTCAGAGTTTGCAGAGCTTTAAAATATGTTTCGATCTTGAGGCTTAAATTCATTTCATCCTGAGCTGATCGGATCAGATCCACAGCTTGCATGTAGTTTGTTTCAAATTCTGTCTCAACTTGATCTGGAGTAAAAACTGAGCGAGGTAATTCTCTTGTAGATAGAGATGCAAGCAAGTCTGGGGGATGTATCAAACTCTGATCTGTAGAACTGTAATAATTTACTATAACCGAGTTCCTATCTGTAACTTCAATGTACGGAGGCAAATTAATCGCATCAGGATTTACCATTGCACTCAATATAACTCGTTTCTGGTGTTCTAAATCAGAATTAATTCTAACAAAACGTAAATACTCATGATTATCAAACCCTGATACCTCTTGTATTTTTTCTGAGTTTGGAAAAATAATCTGCAAGAAAAACTGGGTCTTATATCTTCCTGTCTCAGGAGATTTCATTTTATTTTCAACAATCTGATACGGGAATCTGTCAGGACTCATTAAAATTGGTCCATCAAAAACTACCTCAATTCCAAAGCGTCTAATTTCACGCAATTCATCTTCAATTTCTAGAGGAATTTTTTTCAATTCGACGACTTTAAAAGTTTTCCTCAAAACACTAACATTTTCAGGAATTTCCACTAATAGTGCTGAGCGTTGGAGAAACATGAAAGCATCACTGTATGTGAAAAATTCCTTTGAACCGTTCTCCAATTCTAAAACGTAACGGTAGCGATCACCAAATTTATTGGATTTCATGTATTTACTGTCTTCTCTCTGTAAAATGCGAAAACGAAGAATTTTCAAAACTAGGCTCTTGCCGTCAAGAACGTCATGTTTTTCAAATGTTTTGACAAAGGCGGTTGCGTTTAAAATGATGCGGTAAAACATATTTTTATCAAGTACTCCAAAATCTGTACTTTCCGAATTAGGAAATACAAGAGCTAGATTATTTTTGAGAATAAGGTCATCAGTTTGCGCCCATTCGCGAATACGATTTATCAACCATTTTCGACTAGAACCATCATCAAGAATTGCTTGCAAATAATAATCGTCTTTCCCGCTGTTTTTGACAAAAACGGAAGAAATTTTGATTGATTTGAAAAATCCTTGATCAAGTACAGCTGCTAGTTTGAGTGCTTTTTGCCGTGTAGTATATTCGGGAAAGGCAAATGCCTGTAGACTGAAAAATATTGCAAACAGGACTATATAAAGAGAGAAAAAATGTTTTTTATTATTCAAAATTCTTCCCCACATAAATTTCCATATCGGTTGTCAATTTACTGTTTATAATCTCAGGCATTTGTTCAATCACCTGTTCTCCTGGTAAAATCTGGGCCAAAATCAAGGCTTCTCTCATTAAGTTTGAATGAAAGTAAATTTTGGTTTTGGGCAGGATTGTTTGCTCACGTACAGAAGATATGTTAATGATTTTTAACTTCATTCCAATCTGCTTTTCAATATTACGCTTTTGCTTACGATTTAAGAGTACTGCAAGACGCTGTGCTGAGTCCGGATGTGGAGAAGCGTTTAATATGGTTAGATTGAGTTGATCAACACGTCGGTAAGACATCAGAGCTGTTACAGGATGCAAAAGTATCGCCTCTCGTTGACTAATCTTAGGCGGGGCTAAATCAATGATTTTTCTTTCAGGTTTTTGCTGATCTGCTAGCATTTGCATCGCTTCAATAAATGGGTCGGTTTCTTTTTTCAAGAGAGGTTTCTTCAAGGTAAATGTTAAATGACGAGAATCCGATTTTTTTGAATCCAGCACCAAAAAATGTTCTTTAACACTTGTAATAGTGAGCGTTACCTGGAATTCGATCTCTCCATTTTCTTTTTTTGTAATTTCCTCCTCAAGTAGCATTTTCTCAAGGATACCCTTCTCTGAAAAGGAAGTTACTTCACGTTTCGGTAGTAGAACGCTGTTGATAAATGTATTGGGCAGAAGAACTATAGTCTTTTTCTTTGAATTATTTGTAGAAATATTGATGTGAGGAAATTGATCTGGATCAAAAAAACCTTTAAAGGTCAGAAAGGGAGTTTTCTCGTCTGGAATCAATTCGAAGCGGTCAAGCATATGACCAGAATTTGTTTTATCTATCAATCCAGCGTT
>CAZOTX010000100.1:0-5911 GCA_964582835.1 uncultured Pseudomonadota bacterium
TTTCTTGCTGAAAAAAGCATTTCCTCAAAAACAATTTTCGCAATCTTGCTACTGATTTCACCGCTTTCTATAAGTTTAGTCAATTCCGCTAAATTTTCCGGTAACAAACCAATTTCCTTGAGTGATTTCCCTGATTCATTCATCACTCGTTGCAAATCACCAATAATCCAGTTGCAAGCAAGTTTTGGTACGGCTCCATAGGCCAAAACTTTTTCAAAATATTTAGACATCTCCCTGTCCGCAGAAAGAACTTCCGCATCGTATTCGCTTAGTCCATGTACTTCCATAAAACGCTTCATTTTTTTTTCTGGAAGTTCAGGAAGATTCTTTCGGAAAGTTTCAATAAGTTCCGGAGTAAGAATTACAAGAGGCAAATCCGGATCAGGGAAATAGCGATATTCATCAGCTTCTTCTTTAGAGCGCATACTAAAGGTGACTTTACGGCTGGTATCCCATAGCCGCGTTTCCTGTATTATTTCCCCTCCATCTAGAATTTCTTCACGCTGCCTTCCAATTTCAAAAAACACGGCCTGTTGAACGAATCGGAATGAATTTATATTCTTTGTTTCTGTACGAGTTCCAAATTCTTCCTGCCCGACAGGGCGCAGCGACACATTTGCATCACAACGTAAATGCCCTTTTTCCATGTCTCCATCAGTAATACCAATAGTTGTAGCAATTGCATGGATTTTTTCCATATAGGCTTTGGCTTCTTCTGCAGAGCGCAAATCCGGTTCACTCACAATTTCCACCAAAGGTATCCCAGCACGGTTCAAATCAATCAGGCTTTCAGAACTGCTATCTGAATGTACCAGTTTGCCTGCGTCTTCTTCCATGTGAATCCGAGTAATCCCGATTCGTTTTTTCCCTCTTGATTCAGTTTCAATTTCCAACCAGCCATTTTCACAGATTGGACGGTCATACTGTGAAATTTGATAAGCTTTAGGAAGGTCCGGATAAAAGTAATTTTTTCTAGAAAACTGAGAATCCAGCCGAATATCACAATTCAAAGCAAGGCCTAGTTGTGCTGCAAATTCTGGAACTTGATTGTTCAGAACAGGCAGAGCACCAGGAAGTGCCAGACAAACTGGACAAGTATTCGAATTTGGTGGATTACCGAATTCTGTAGAACAACAGCAAAAAATTTTAGACGCAGTAGCCAGTTGAACGTGAATTTCTAAACCAATTATAGGTTCAAATTGCATTAAAATCGATTTGATTAAGTTACTAGATAGTCAAGAGTATTTTTGCTTTATCATTAATAATTGTTAGGGTACGGAATCAACATTTTTCAAACCTATCCTTTAGGTTGAAATACTATATAGTAATAAATAATTTCAGTATCTTAGATCAAATATTGACTCCAGAATTAAGTAAAAACATAACCCTTTCTTTGTTTTTTTTCCAGCAAAATTTTGAGTTCATCCTCACTAAACAGTTTAGAAAACCCATTCCCAGGAAAGCGCAATGCCCATTGATATACATTCTGAAGCATTTGTTCATTGTCAATAACAGGAACTTCTTTAAGTACCAGATCAAATTCTGTATTTATTAATTTAGACAATTTTTGATAGAAACGATTTAGAATAGCTATAGTTCCACCTCCTTCTCTCCAGGCTTCCTGATACCAAGTCATAGAATTTATTTTTAATGTTCTTGTACGAGGGTATCCAGAGCACATCAAATTCCATGGATCACCTCGCTCCTGATCTCCTGCTGAGCGGAAATCTGAGCGTAAAATTACCGTTGGAATGTCAAGTGCTTTGGCAAATAAAAACTCAATTACAGTTCCAGAATCAAGTTCTGTCCCGTCAAAATTTACTAAGATCAAATCCGCTTTAATTATCTCACTTAAATCACTATTGCGAATATCAATGGAACGGTTCGTACTTTGTTCCAAATGCTGCGGGACTACACATACAAAATGGCCTGAGGACTCTTTTTCGATAGCCTCAGAAAGAAGCAGGTTGCCAATTAAGTCCTTATGATTAAACAAATCACCTGCAAAATAAATCGAATAATTTTTTGACATTTAATCGCTTTATAATGGAAGAAAAAGAAAATAATTTATTCTGTTTATGAAGTTTTTTGCAGTAAATCCGGAATTTCATACCAATGAGAAAATGGAGTAGCAAAACGGTCCATCCCCTTTGTGTAGGGGTGCCAGTCAGGGTATATCACGTAAATTCCAGCTTCAAAAAAAGATTCAATCAATTCCGGCCGGTCCTCAATCATCACATCTGGCATAATTCCCTCGATAATTATTTGCTCTTTTTGTAAATGACCCACACACTGCATCGATGTGTAATTTACACATTTCAAATTCTCGGCACGTTTTGATGCTAGTTCCGGCTCCAAGGCTGTTATAAGATGCAATTCATGGCTACTTGCTAAAAAATTCAAAATTTCCAACGAACCGTCAAAAAATTCTAAATTACACAATGCATCTCCAGCATGAAAACGTGCACGCACATTGGACTTGTCCGGTAAATTGCGAATTACACCCCAAAGATCTGGATTGTGTTTGAAGGGTATTTTTTCTTTTTGGGTAAATTCAATAAAACCTCGAATATAATCCAATATAACTCCATCAACATCGGAACAAATTTTCATAAATTTCTGGACCTTTAGACACTAATTCAGTCAATCTTTATCTTCGCAAAAACTGCCCAATCAAGATTCATTATCTTCTTTCAAAACAATCGAAACAGAATTAATACAATAACGCAAACCTGTTGGTGCAGGACCATCCTCAAAAACATGACCTAAATGTGCGTCACACCTCTTGCAAATTACTTCTGTTCTCTGCATGGACATGCTATGGTCTAACTGTGTACTAACATTGTCACTGCCAAGTGCACTCGTAAAACTTGGCCATCCGCTTCCTGAATCAAATTTTGTTTTCGACAGAAACAATGCATTCCCGCAACACAAGCAATGATAGGTACCCTTGGTTTTAGTATCCACATACAATCCCGTGAAAGGTCTTTCTGTACCTTTCTTTCTACATATTTCAAACTGTTCGGGGCTAAGTTGTTTTTTCCATTCCGCCTCACTTATGGACCTAAAGTCAGTCAAGATTTTTCTCCCATTAAAAGTTCAGTAATACTTTATCATGTACTTAACAATTCAAAACCATGTTTATAATACCCAGTGCATTCAATTGATTTGTAAAATATAAAGGTTTTAGGGTAGCATGAAACTTGTAATTAAATCAATAATAATGCAGAATGTACTCTGCTATAAGAAATAGTTTTTTTATTTACAAAGTTGAGTCTCTGGGTATAAATCGTTACATTTCATAAATTATTAAATCAAAAATTTTAGAAAAACTTGGTTATACTTTGAGCTATATTGATTACTTCATGTAATTTTGTTTTATTCTTGCAACAAAAATTTTCTTTGAAAAATTTAAAACACACACAAATTATTTTTACCTTGTTTTGCTTTGTTTGGATAGTTACTACACAGTCTCAAGTCCAAGCACAAAAATCTAATAAAAAGGAAACTGCAAAGCTACTTGAACAAGTAAGCTTGAAAACAGTTGACGGTCGTAAAATGGCGGAAGTACCACTCAAACTGGTTTTACAGTTGGCACTAGATCGAAGTATTTTGATGAAAGTATCATCACTTAGCAACCAAGAAGCACTTCATGCAGTGACTTCAGCAAAAGAAAGAAACGCGCCCAGCTTGACAACAAGTTTTGGTTATTCTAATAGCCCGTCACTTTCTGCTTCATCAAGCTGTTCCCCATATGAACTATGTGGAAGTAGTACAAGCAGTTTGTCTTTTTCTTCCGGCTACAGTCTGCTTACAGATAGCGGACTTACTTATGGTCTTACTTATTCTGAAACAAACAGTAAATCAACTGCTCTCTCCCTTGATGAAATAGGGGGTGACGTTACAACTGGATCTACTGGGAATGCTCTAAGCACTTCAAGTTTAACAAGCTCTGTTTCTATTCCGTTTTTTCAGGACTGGGGTACTGATTATAATAACATTCCCGTAAGGCTGGCAAAAATTGGTGTTACAAGAGGTCATTTGAATTCAAAACAAACTGAGTTGTCCTTGCTCAAACAAGTTGCTTCAATTTATTGGGATTTGGTAGGATTGATAGAGACAATTGAGGTTAAAAAGAAAGCAGTAGAACTTTCAGAAAAACTTTTGCGTGACAATCAGGCCAGATTGGAAACAGGAGTCCTGAGTTCTACTGAAGTCCGCATTACAGAAACTCAACTGATGCGCAATAGACAAAGTTTACTCTCTTCTCGTTTGGATGCTTTGCGTATAGAAGATCAAGTACGTGCTTCACTCAATTTGACAAATTTGCCAGTTGGACTTTTCCCTTCAGAAAAACCCAAAGCTCAATTTGCAATGCCAAAAAACGTTACAATTCTGTTGGAAAAAATTTATGCAAACGACCCCCAAATTGCTTTGATTCAAGCCTCTTTGGAGCAAAATAGGTATCAGTTGGAACAGGAATTGAACAAACAAAAAACTAATATGGATTTGAGTTTGTCATATATTTTAAATGGTTATAGTAAAGGTTTTTTTGGCAGTACTGCAGATTTCAGTAAAAGCAAGTTACATGGAATGACTGCAACTCTGACATGGAACGTCCCTTTGGGAGATCAGGCTACTATTGAAAATATACAGCGCAAACGTATTGAACAAGAAAAGTTAACTCTACAAATTTCTGATCGGAAATCTCAACTAGAAGTTAGTTTTCAATCCCTTTTGCGGTCCTTGAGCTTAATTGAAAAAGAAAAACAGACTGCTGCCGCCGTAAGCAAACTTTCTAAAGATCAGTTGCGCAACGAAATTGTAAGCTTCAAATTAGGTAAAAGTACAAGCTATCAAATATCTCAATATCAACAGGATGTTGTAGAATCAGAGCAGCAAGAAATCCTTATCCGAATTCGTCAAGAAAAAATTGGTGTAGAACTAATGGTTTTAACTGGAGAATTTAAAGAAAAATACGAACTAAATTAAGGAATAATGGTTTTTTTCAATATCATGAATCCTATTTTATTGGGTATAGAAGAGACATTTAATGTAAAAAAATCTTTTCTGTACATAAGGATTCCAATCTAAATCTGAAATCAGGAGTTATTGTGTTTAAATTATATTGCAAATTATTTTTCATATTTCTGGTAATTTTGCCTACTAATTCGCTGGTGTCAGCCAATTCCTTCAAAACACCAATTTCTTTATCTGGTATAATTGAGCCAGCAGAGACTCTAAAAGTCCAAGCCAGTGCCGGAGGAAGAATAATTGTTCTTCATGTGGATGAAAATCAGCGTGTCTCTGAGGGGCAGTTGCTTTTAACCCTTAAAAACGATTCTCAAAAACGCAAACTGGAACTAAGCCGTTTGCAACTAAAAATAAACGAGAACAATGTCTTTGACAGCAATACGCAAATTACTATAAGTAATAATAATGTTGAAGATTTGGAAACAAACTTAAGAGATATAAAGCGAAGATTAACTGAGGAAAAAACTTTATTCGAACAAGGATCTTCAACTCGTTCCCAGTTTGATTCTTTGCAGTTGCAGTATAGCCGTGGTGAGGTATCTCTTAAAAACGCAAAACTAACTTTGGAAAAATCTAAAATTTCAATGTTAAAGTCTCAGCTAACGCTCGAACGTTCATATCAAGAGTTAGCAATGAGTGAAGAAGCTTTGGATGACACGCAACTCAAGGCAAAAATTGGAGGATTTATTGTTGCAAAATCTGTTGAAGAAGGAGAGATAATAAGTCCTGGAGCAATTCTTTTCCAAATCATAAATATTAATCAGGTTGAAATCCCAATATTAGTTGAAGAGGCTGATTTGCCGCTGATCAAGGAAGGACAGCCTGTTGTTTTTACTACACCAAGCTACCGTGACAAAGAATTTTCAGGAATTATTGA
>CAZOTX010000101.1:0-5846 GCA_964582835.1 uncultured Pseudomonadota bacterium
CTTTTAACCAAGTTAATAGTGGTATAAGGCAAAAAATTCTTGAGTCTGATTGGTTTAGTTTTGTGCGTCAAGCAACTCTTTATATAGCGATGGGGGGGTTCTTTTGGTTAATTTCTTCACAGACGGCGATTTCATTTGTACCATCACCTTCTATTCATCCACGAATTTTCAAGACTTTTTTGGAGGTAAAAAAACTTGTTTCGGATGAGTCAAAATTATTAACTTGGTGGGACTATGGTCATACCCTTAATGACATAGGTTTCAGAACTTTTCATGACGGTGGTGGACAAACAACCCCGAAAACTTTTTTTATTGCACGAGGTTTGATTAGCTCTGAAGGAGAGGAGCTCCATGATATCACAAAGTTTTTGGCAACAGAAGGTAATGGAGGGATTTATAAAAATAACACGTCTCCAGAGGCCTTAATGCAGGCAGTACGAAATCCTCAGATAAAACCTTTACATCCAATTTATCTGTTTTTTACTGCAGATATGACTGGGAAATATGGTGCGATTTCCAAGCTGGGTAGCTGGGATATTGTCAAGGGTGGCAGCAAACCAAGAGGGTATCAGAATCTTTCCTGTAACAAAATCACCAATTTTGCAATGGATTGTCGGGGAGCTAAGATTGATTTGAAAGTTGGGAAAATTAACAACCGGGTTGCTTTGAAGAGGTTACTTTTCATACGGGATGGTCAGGTAATAAGGGAACAAGAATTTGGGCATGCACAAGGTTTTTCTCTGCAGTTGCTGGTGACTGGTCAAAAAATTGTAGAGGTCCAATTGATTGATGAGATGGTTTTTAGGTCGAATTATAATCAGATGTTTTTATTGGGAAGATACAGTGAGGATTTGTATGAGGAGACATATAATGCATTCCCTTTTTCTCGGTTGTTTCGGTTTAAATATTGAAGGAAGGTGGCATGAAAAAATTACAGGAGTTAGAGATTAACTAAATTATAGTTTACGCAAACTTGTTTTTTGAAGTCTGAATAAATTTTTGAGTAGTCCCCCCCCTGATTTGGGTAATAACTCGCCAATAATTTTAGCCATACTATAATTCCATGAGCATTAAGTTGGTAATCGTAAAACGATTATTCATACAATATGATTTTCTTATGTTGGCAATTGTGGTTTCTTAATCTGTCTCTTAGATAGTTTTGACGTAAACCGCAACCAGACATGACACTTTTTATCAAATACACTTACCGGCAATTTCACTATATTCAAAATTATTTAGCTAATAATGGAACTTGCTAATCTAACCGCTAAATATACAAAATTTTCAGAAGTTTTTCTTGGTAAATTCAAATTGATTTTGGAAGAGTTAAATTGAAGATACAAATTCTTAAAATTCTTCGTCAACTAAATCAATCTCATCAGCCAATATTAAATCATCTTCCTGTAATCCGGCTATTCCACTTAAGTCTTCATCATGATAATTTTCAGTAGAATCTAAAAGAGCTTCTTCCTCTGGGAATTCATTTTCTACGGTGTCAAGATCTATAAATTCTTCCTCATTTTCGTAAGCATCAGTTCGGCTCAAATGCACTAAAATATTTTGGGCAATTGTAGATAAATGTATAGGGCGGGTAAAATAATCAAGGGCACCTGCATTCAGAAACTGCAATCTTCTTTCTAGACTTATTGGTCCCGAAATACAAATAAAATGGACCTTTGGGAATTGACCTTTTGTTTGTTGCATTACTTCCAAAGCTTCAGAATTTACAACTGTTCCCGTTTCAACAATAACTAAATCCATTGGCCCCAACTTTAACAATCTCCAAAGATTTTGTCTTTTTGTTACACAATCTACCTCCATACCTAAACGTTCTTCAAGGTAGCTTTGCAAAAGATCGGCTTGTTTCTTTTCTAATGCATAGATCGCGACCTGAGTCCCAGCAAAACTAAGAGGACTTAGATCACCTTCAGTAAATTTGTGAAGAAATTCATCCTGCGGAAATGAATCAACAGAATCATTTTTTTCGTCAGTCAATTCCTCCTCTTCTAAGTCCTCCAAATTCGCCTTTTGAAGACTAGTAAGTTTTGATGTCTCTGCATTCTCAATATGCACATCAATATTTGATTCTTCTTCCTCTTCTTCCCGTCCTTCTGTTAATTCGTCATCTTCCAGATAAATCTCAACAGCATCTTCAGTTTGATTTTTATCCTCTTCACAAATTGTTTCCTGACTTTTTTCTTCTTCAGTTTCCATTTGGTTATCCTCCCCATTCTCTTCTATCAGTTAGCTCTTCAGCCGTTTCAGTTCTTCACTTGTAATGTTAGCAAAACATATGAAACCTGATTATATCATTTAATCATTTAAATTTGCCTATCTTGCCTATTCGGTAAATTCTGTAGTTAAAGAAATATCAAACTGCATCTGTGAAAAAAATCTTTGATTTAATGGAGACAGAAATAAAATAGACTAATTTTTCCCTCCATCCTTGGAATCAAAACAATTAATAATTTTCAAAATATCCTTTCCAGAGGCAGACAGTTCCCGAACTGCAAGAGAAATCCGATTGTCATGATTTAGTGCATTCCAGTATAAATTTGCAATTTGTTCAGCATTGCCTTCCAGTGGAAGCAAAATTGGGTCACCTTTGAAAGGTGGGAGAGGATTCCCGTCTCCCATGTAAGTGGTCAGGCAATATCCAAATCCTGCTCTAATTTCAGTATAGCTATGAAAATGATATACAGACTGCTTTGCTGAAAAATCACATTTACTTATTATTGCCAAAGTCATTGATGATTTTTTTTGCTCAATCAATCCGGAAATTCGAGACGTGAAATTTGGGGCATCCATTTCGTGCTTTTCCTTGAGTATTGTAGAGTAAAAACTTTCACTATGCTTTAAACCTTCACAAATTTTATCAGTCTGACTTCCATTCGTCACCACAACACAATCATCTACATCTCGCAAAGCATTGTAAATGATTAGTGACGGATCTTGCACCCGAGAAGGATCGACTACTTTGGTAAATAATATTCCGTTTTCGTGACATAAGATCCTATTTCGGCTATTTGAACTTCGCCCCATAATCCAGTAAACAACAATCCATGAATTCTCCTTGTTACGACCGACTACAATACCGCGTCCCGGGTAGATATTTTCTAAAAGATGATTCTTAAAATTTTGTATCGCAGATTCTATTTTCAAATCAGTATTCGTATAGTTCAAATTGTTCGCGGTGTAATTCATCAGATAACTTAATCGTAATACTGCGTCCCATTTCATATTCCAGTGATTTCACTGCTTCCTGTTCCTCCTCCTGAATATATTTAAAAACATCAGAATGCAGAAAAATTGCAACAGACCCTTTTGTGTTTTTGCGGCAGTTACGGCGGACGTCTCGGAAGGCTTCGTAACAGACCGTGGAAGGAGATTTTATTTGACCGGTTCCATCACAATACGGACAAGGTTCACAAAGATAACGGTTTAGGTTTTCACGATCACGCTTGCGGGTCATTTCTACGAGACCCATTTCACTGATTTGCAAAATCTTGCTACGTGCTTTGTCTGAGCGGAGGTGATCTTTCAAGGTTTGATAAACCATTTGCCGGTGCTGCTGAGTTTCCATATCAATGAAATCAATTATAATAATACCTCCAATATTTCGTAATTGAAGTTGGTATACAATTTCCTCTGCAGCTTCAATGTTTGTCCGCAAAATTGTTTTTTCATGACTTTCCTTACCCACAAATCGACCTGTATTCACATCAACTGCGGTTAATGCCTCAGTTTGATCGATGACAAGATGCCCCCCGGAGCGCAACCAGACTTTGTTTCCAAGAGCTCTGTCAATCTCATTTTCAATTCCATAATGATCAAAAACAGGTTCCGCTTTAGAATAATTTTCAATGACAGATCCATATCGTGGCAAGTATGATCGAACAAACTGACGAACCTTATTGTACTGACTCTTGTCGTCAACAACTAGTTTACGTATATCCGTCGAAAACAAATCACGGATCGTACGGAAAATCACATTCAAATCTGAATGCAGAAGTGATGGAGCAGGAAGGTTTTTATATTTTTGTAGAATATCATCCCAAATTGAAACAAGGTAGTTGATGTCCGAGTGCAAATCTTCTTCACTGTGCCCTTCAGCAACCGTCCGGATGATAAATCCAGTATTTTCTGGACGTAAACGATCTACAATTTCCTTCAGTCTATCACGTTCTTTTTCCTGATTTATTTGTCGGGAAACTCCAAGCGTTCTTGAAGCAGGTAAATAAACAAGATTCCTACCAGGAATTGAAACATGACTGGTTATTCGAGCACCTTTTGTCCCTATTGGGCCTTTAGAAACCTGTACCAAGATGTCCTGCCCTTCCTGAATTAATTGATCAATTTTTTGTTGCTCTCCATTATTAGCAGAAGGTTCTCCAAGAATTTCATGTTCTGGAAGGATGTCATCAATATGTAAAAATGCTGCCCTCTCGGATCCAATATCAACAAAAGCAGACTCCATTCCAGGCAGAACATTCAAGACTTTTCCCTTATAAATATTATCCACAAGACGCATTGTTTTTTCGCGTTCGTGATAAAGCTCTGATAGTTCCCCGCCTTCAATCACAGCAACCCTGGTTTCGTGTGAAGTGTGATTTATAATAATTTCCTTAGCCATTGAATAATTAGTAGTTTCGAATTATGATTTCTCTCATTTCCTTAACTGCCTGAGGAATACCCACAAAAATTGCCCGACTAACTATACTGTGCCCAATGTTTAATTCCCGTAAATGTGGAAGGCCACAAATCCATTGAGTATTGATGTAATTAAGTCCATGTCCGGCATTTACCTTTAATTCTTCATCATGGGCCAATTCTGCTGCAAGAACCAACCGCTCATACTCTCTCCTCATTTCTTCTGCATTAACTGCATTTGCGTAGCAACCAGTATGCAGTTCAACATCTTCAGCACCTGCTTTTTGACTTGCCTTAATTTGTTCAGAATCAGGATCAATGAATAAGCTTACTCGAATTCCTGCATCACGGAGTTGTGCTATTCCCTTGTGCAAGATATCTGATGATCTAACAATGTCAAGACCGCCTTCGGTAGTCACTTCTTCCCTTGTTTCGGGTACAATGGTCACAATATCAGGATGAATATCCAGGGCAATAGAGAACATATCCTTAGTTGCCGCCATTTCCAAATTCATACGCGTCTGGATAGTTTCCCTTAATATCCGAACATCTCTATCTATTATATGCCGACGATCCTCACGTAAGTGAACTGTAATCCCATCTGCACCAGCCAGCTCTACAAGCGCTGCTGCGGTAACAGGATCGGGCTCGCTAATTTGACGGGCCTGCCTGACAGTTGCTACGTGATCAACATTAATATTTAAAGTAATCATTATTTTGGTTTAAAGTTTCTCCTTTTTTCAAGGCCTTTTCAAACAAATTCAAATTTGAAAAAGATACATCCTATTTTTTTTGTGTCAAACCGTACATTAGAATGATTAATAGCCTTCTCTTAATTTTTTTTCATTTTTAACCCAAACTGAAACTATGGGCCATTGTTGAAGGACGGTAATCCCATCAGGTTTTATGACTTTTGGTATTACTTTAGGATACTCTCCTGGTTCGAATGTTGAAAGATCAATTTCACCATAAAGTTCATCCCGATTTAATTCCTGAATTAAATCTTCAGGCCCTTCAACGAAAACATTAAAAAAATTAGGATTTATTACACTGATATAATCCATGTTCCGTAAATGAACCGGGACTTTGTCAAAACGTTTCTTGATCGGCAAACTATCAATTGTTATCTCTGCAGAATAAAAATCAACATTCTGATCGATGATTTGGACATTCCCTCTAGGTAAATCCAAATCTAC
>CAZOTX010000102.1:0-5813 GCA_964582835.1 uncultured Pseudomonadota bacterium
TTAGGGAGACAATTTACAGGTATTTCTCGAACAACCATCTGTAAAACTCCACCACCCTTAACTCCTGGTGATTCCCCTATTACATGTACTGGTATCCGAACGGTTTGAGTCTTGGCTTCAGGCAGTTCCCAAAAGTCAATATGAGTAATTTGGTGTTTGTATGGATGTTTCTGAATTTCTCTTAGTAAAACCTGTGCAGTCCAGCTTTCTCCACTGGTAGAATCTGTAACAGTGATTGGTACAATCTCGTGCATTCCAGACATTTTTTCTAACAGGTGACGGGTTGCTTCTTCTGCCATTTCTAACAAAATATTTCCCCGAGGTCCATAGATTACAGCAGGGATATTACCTGCCTGCCGCAATTTTTGATTTGCCGACTTTCCTTTTACACTGCGAATACACGCTGACAATTGATTTTGTGTCATATTTTTAATATCCATCAATAGGATGGTTTCTAAAAAAGTTAAATGGTAATGATATCTTGAAATCCCTAATCAGTCAATGTAATTCTGTTGCAAGGAAAAGAAAATTCCATATTTTGAAAAATATTTTAGGGCTTTAAGTAAAATCATAAGGCCTTTAACTTGAGTTATTCTATACAAAATTCTAAAATAGATTTGGAATTATATTTTTAGTAGATCACCATAATTGAAAAATTCGAAACAAATTAGCTACATGAGTAAACAGAAATTTTTTCGTAATGATTCATTTGTGGGAATAATTACTGATAGGGCTCAACTTTTACATTATTTTTGCCGTAGAATTGCACTTTGAAAGACTTGTTGAAAATGTCTCCAGTTAAAATTTTTATAAATTTAAGAGATGATTGCTAGGTCTATAAAAACGTTCCACCTGATTTGATAAATATTAGCAGATTAGCAAACTAGAATGTCCACGATGAAAAGAATTGTGATCTGTAGATGGACTTGTTTTATATTGATGTTAATCTGGCTGGCTGGCTCTTGTCAGACAAGAATGAATAGATTTCACGTAAAAGCCAGAACTTCTAAAGAACTCAAGATTCACGCTTTTGAAAGATGTGGAAGACACTATCGGATAATCGCTTATAAGGACGACACGGCAAACATTGAATGTTTTGCAAATAATTGATTAAACTGGGCTAAAATATTCACCTTCCAAAACATCCATTACAGAAAAATATCCTAACGGTATAACCCATATTATATGCAGAACAGCAAATATAGTTGCCAGCGTATTTCCATCCATTGCCAATATCCCGTTTTTTGCGTATCAAAACAATTCAATCTAAACGTATTAACTGTATAACATTCTGAAAATCTAAACAAGTCAATATTTGAGATTATCCATTAGAGTATATTCTGGGAATACGATCATTCAAATTTGTTAATATTTCATATGGAATTGTTTCTGCCCAAACGGAAATCTCTTCCACAGTGATAGTGTGCTCATCTTGTTTTCCAATCAATACTACCTGATCACCCTCTTCAAGAATTTCATCCTCTGAGTTTACCATAAACTGATCCATACAAACTCGTCCTACAATAGCACGCCTTTTTCCTCGTATCAGTACTTCACCTCTATTTGAAAGTTGACGAAGAAAACCATCGCCATAACCCAGCGGTATGGTAGAGATTTCTGTTTCATCGACAGGAGTCCAGGTTGATCCGTAACTAACTGAGAATCCTTTTGGAATAGATTTGTGAAAAGAAACCTGGGATTTGAGCTGGAGTGCTGGACGTAAATCGAGAACATTTGGACTTGAAGAGTTAGGATATACCCCATAAAGTAAAATTCCTGGTCGGATGAGATCCAGGTGGGATTGCGGGAAATAAAGTATTCCACCTGAATTTGCAAGATGACGTAGAGGTAATGGTTCTCCAAGCCTTTCAAAAACTGACACAGCTTTTAAAAACCGGTCAATTTGTTCATGAGTCAAAGGGTCTTTGGGATCATCCGAACAGGCTAAATGTGAACATACCCCTTTAACTATCATGAACCTTGAGCGTACTACCTCTTCAATAAAACCCTCAGATTTTTCTGCAAGGGTACCAAGCCTACCCATTCCACTGTCAAGCTTAAGATGCACTGTTGCTTGCTGATGTAAAGATTCGCAAATTTTTTCAGTTTCACGCAAAATATATTTTGAAGAAATAAAAAATTCTAAATTCCACTTTAGGTAATCAGGAATTTGTTTGGCAAAAACACCTCCTAAAACAACAATTGGCAGACTTATTCCGGACTCCCGTAATATGATTCCTTCTTCCAGTAGGGCCACACCCAGACAATCTACTCCGAGTTTTTCAAAGAGTTTTGCAACTATTGGCATTCCATGTCCATAAGCATTCGACTTGACAACCGCCATCACAGGACGATGCTGTGTGTGTATTCGAATCTGCTCGAGATTATATCTTAAATAATCCAGATTGACTTCAATAAAGGTGGGTCTCATAAAAACAAATAGATAATATGAAAAAATTGTATTTCTTTGAAAATGTTTCTGTCACTTTTGGGAACTATAAAAGACAAACAGTGCACTGCAAAATAGTTCAAAATTTTCTAATTCAACATCCTTGCTGATTTTTTCTAAGGTAATGTTTAAATCATCTATTCTACGTATTTGGCAAAATGCCTTATAGAATCTAACACGAATTTGGTGTTCCACAAATAAAGGTACAATCTCATTTATGACTTGTGCAAGTTCTCCCGGGTCTTCACTGAGGCGTTTCAGTACGTAACTAAAAAAACCCTTAATGTAATTATTTAGCTTACGTTTATTTTCTTTTAATTTCTCTCTGGGCAGATATGCAGAAGGCGCCATTTTTAATTTACTTTCACTTTCAACTATTTCAGTCTCACTTTCTGCATCCTCTGAAAAAGATTTTGTCACATTTGAAAGTTTTCGTTTACGATGGGCAGAAATGTTTAGAGGATATTCCAAAGAATATGGCATTTTTTTTTCTAATTGTTGAAAAAGAACTTGTGCTTTTATGGGATCCAACTGAACTTTATCAGTTTCCGCCGCAAGAATCCCTACCATAAACGGACTCTTTGGATTGGTGTATACTTCGTAAGTTTCTGCATTAAAATCGTAAGGGAGAGATTTTGTTCCTTTAACGTTTTTTGGATTCTGCTTTAAAATGAGTGGCTGAATAGAATCAGAATTTACTATATCAGTTGGACTCTCTTTTTTATTTTTTACTGAAAGCGGCTCCTCCAGTCGGCTTCTTTCTTTGTCCATTTAATTATTCCATTTATAAAAAATTTTTTAAGCATTTCGGCAAGATTTTTGCTATTGTATTTTTAATCAAGAGTACAGAATTAATTAAAACATCCTAGCTATCAATTAGCACCAACTATACCACCAGAAAAAAATGTTGCATACTATTCTCTCTTTCTCTTCATGTATAACTTCAGCTAAATATTTCTTAGACAGGTATTTCTCAAAAGTAATACTTGAAGTTTGGATCATTACATTCCTATTTTACCCACCCATTTCTGCATCTGCTCATAGAATATATTCCTGGGAACCATATAAAAATTTGTATGAACAAGAAAATTGTAATGAATTAATCAACCATCTAAAACCTTTGTCAAAACCAGGGGACTGGATTGACAATAGTATGTGGAGTCGTTCACGTATCTTAAACTCAAAATGCCAGTTAAGATTAGGAAATTTTAAAGAGGCTCTAAAAAGTTCAGAACAAGCACCAGAATCTGAAGAAAGAGATATTTGGCTATTCCAAAAAATTCGTGTTTTACTTAAATCTGGTGATCACATCAAAGCAATTGCCAATATAAGAAAATTGCTAAAAACACCGGAAAAATTTTCTTACCTCAGTACCCTTCAGGATGATTTGATTGATGAATTCAATACAGATGAGGAAGTCAGCATACTTTTCCCCCTACTTCATGAAACTCGAAAATATTACAAATTGTTCCTTTCCAGGTATGAAATTCATTCACTCTATATTCGAGGTGCAAAACTAAAGAAAGTAAAACTTGAACACAAGTATAGAATTTTAGGCTGGCAGTTTCCGATTGATGAAAAAACTGCACGTCAATCACACAAAAACCTTGCAAAGGGAGACATAATAAAATTGTCTCCAAAAGAGATCTTCAAACGCGTGCGTAGTCTAAAAAATCTAGATCTTAATAAATACCTTATAAAACATCTTCCTAAACTTAGTAAGCTATTGCGCAAAAAAGAAAAGGGGAAATTAGGTGAAGTATATCTAAATTCTCTCTTTGCAGAAAAATATTATTCCCGAATCATAAATTTACAAAAAAAAGGAAATCTTTCAAAAAATTGGTCTTTACCTATTGAATCTCAGCTTTTCTGGACAACAAGATCGTTAATAAAAAAGAAAAACATTCTGTATGCCAGAAGGACTATCTATAAACTTGAAAAATATAATGGTAAAGCCAAGAGACTACCAATTTTGTTTGACAAATTTGCAACTCGTTACATGCTTGACGCAGAAATCCAAAAGGCACAATTTTGGTGGAATCGCCTGCTAACTCATTTTCCCAAGAATCGACTTGCCACAGAAACAGCATGGAAATTGGCATGGGCAAACCTGCAGAAAAACAATACAAATAATGCCCTTAGATATCTAAAACAAGGACTAAAGACAAAAATTTACAATTCTGAATTGAAAGCTAAGTTACTATATTGGCAAGGTAAATTACTACAATCGACAGGCCGTAACGATCTAGCTGAAAAAAGCTTCAAAAAATTGATTCTTCACCAACCTAACACTTATTACGGAATGCGATTGATCTCATCAAAAAACATCCCAGATAGCATTTTGGCTATGGTCAAAACAAAAAAATCTAAACTATATAACGCACCAACCGAACCACTTAGTAAAAAAACCAACAAATTAATAAGTAGAACAGAGTTTCTCTTTGATATTGCAGAACCTGAACAAGCTTTGAGAGAATTATTTACAGGATTAGGGAGTTATAAAAACAGTACACAAAACTGGCATGTAATTCATATGCTTCACCGAAGAGGTGAACATCACGCGTTACTAAGGATTTTTGCTAATTATTATCTTCCTCGAATGATTTCACTTGAAGTTGGAGAGTACCCCTTGTGGGAACTGGCCTATCCAAGACCTTATTGGTCAAAACTTAAGAGCTTTTCAAATCAAGCTGGAATTGACCCATATTTTGCCCTAGCAATTATGCGAGAGGAAAGTCACTTCGATCCACAAGCTTTGTCTTCATCAAAAGCAATCGGCTTAATGCAACTGATGCCCGCTACTGCAAAAGATGTTGCCAAGAGAAAGAAAATTCAGATAAAAGAAAAAGAAGATATTTTTGATCCAGAACTAAATGCCCGACTTGGTACTCTTTATCTAGGAAGATTGTCAAGCCAATTCAAGTCTGAATTGATTTTTACCGCAGGAGGCTACAATGCGGGGCCTCATAACATGAACAAATGGATCAACCGTTGGAACAACAAATCACTAGATACTTTTGTAGAACAAATTCCATTTAAAGAAACCAGAAATTATGTCAAAAGAGTTTACCGTTCGTACAAACTTTACAAGCAAATCTATAGTTCATAACTTGTACTAATCTCAACTGTATTAGAACGATAATGTTTCAAATTTGTCTCTTAAAAACTTATCCAATATCTGACAAGATTAGGCCTTTAAAATTTAAAATATTATAAACTTTTTAAAAAACACAGTTTAAATTTTACCATTAGAAAAAGATATTTTTCTTAAACTCTATGAGCAGAATAATTTTTAAAAAAATTTATTAAAAAATTTACAATAAATTGAACTAAATGGATATTTTACGCAAAAAATAATTATTTT
>CAZOTX010000103.1:0-5738 GCA_964582835.1 uncultured Pseudomonadota bacterium
TGCTCTGAAAATAAAACCACCGACTTTTCTATACAATACAAAGTTTCAGCTGGAGCACCTCAAAGATGATAAAAAAGGTTACATGGTCAATGAAAATAATGAAGCGTCTTCAGCTGATTTCCCAGTTTGGAAGGGGTCTTCACGTGATAAAACTGAATTTTCGAGAAGTGACAAGCATTATCTACGCATCAAAATTACTGCCGAAGACGCACCTCTGGTTTAT
Source organism: uncultured Pseudomonadota bacterium (assembly GCA_964582835.1). Lineage (GTDB taxonomy): Bacteria > SAR324 > SAR324 > SAR324 > NAC60-12 > Arctic96AD-7. Next base: position 224 of record CAZOTX010000103.1, read on the forward strand.
TACAAAATGGTCAGCGCTTTTGATCGTGTTGGGGTGCCTATTCAGCAAGCTGTCATTACAACAATCGGGCATCAAGTCATCGACACCTTTTACATCACTCCTGACGATTATGAAAAAATAGTTAAATCAAACTTTGAAGAGTCCCTCAAACAGGCATTGATGAGTCCCTCCGAAATTTGATGTCATTACATTCATGTTAAGTAGTTGAAAAAGTTTGACTTTAAACATAATTGTGATAATTTAAATAAGACTTTGTATACAGATACTCTGTAGTATTTGGCCCTTTGAAGTGTTAAGCATCATTAAACCGTATCATGATGTTAATGCAAACCTATCCGAAAAACTCCGGAAGGGACTCGATTCGATTAAAGCGCAGGTCCTTATCACTTTCAGCCCCACCCGATTGATTCTCGCCTATCTTGTTCTTGAGGTTAAAAAATGTCCCAAGTTATCTGAGTTTTAATAAAATATTGGCGAAACTGCTTGACCAAAATGTTCTTCGGAGTAAAATAGAACCTATTTGGTACTATTTAAAAAGTGCATTATTATTTTTCTTTTTAATTTAGAAAACTATGACTCTCATTGTTCGTTCCGATTATCACGCTGTTCCAATTTTAGAAAAGAATGGTATACGCTGGATTCCGCCTTCTCAAGCGGAGCGTCAGGATATTCGACCTTTGCGAATTGGAATACTCAATATAATGCCACTTGGTGAAAAATATGAATTTAATATCCTCCATCCTCTGGGGCTTTCGATTTTGCAGTTGGAACCCATTTGGATACGTCTGGAATCTCACAACTACAAAACTTGGGAGCCTCGGCATGTTGACGACATCTACGTTACTTATGAGGAGGCTAATAGAGAGCGGGCACTTGACGGCTTAATTTTAACTGGGGCTCCGGTCGAAACTGTCAATTTTGAAGATGTACATTACTGGAATGAAATAAGTGCAATTCTACAGGACGCGCGACAAACAATTCCGAGTACACTAGGACTATGTTGGGCTGGATTTGTTATGGCTTATTTAGAGGGTGTGAATAAATTTAATTACGATCAAAAGTTGTTTGGTGTTTTTGAATTGAAAAACCTTGCCCCTACTCATCCAATTATTGGAGAACTAGACGATGTGTTTTTTTGTCCACAAAGTCGTCATGCCGGCATTCCAGATGAAGCAATGGAAGAAGCCGCAAATGATGGTAGGTTGAAATTACTGGCTTATGGTTTAGAAGCCGGGTATTCAATTTTTTCTACTACAGATGAGCGTTTCATCGCTCACACAGGGCATCCTGAATACAATTCTACAAGACTGGCGGATGAAGCCAAACGAGATCATGGGAATCCTGATGTACCACCACCCGTAAATTTTGATTTTATGGATCCTCTTAACCGCTGGCGTTCTCATCGCAACATTTTTTTTACCCAATGGGTCAGCTATTGTTATCTAAAAATAAGTACTCATGATATGTCCGTTAAAAAAAATTTTTTGGCTTCAACTAATGATTGAGAAGCTTTAATCATCATTTTGACTTGCGCCTTCACGATACTCCAGTAAAGTTTCAATACATTAAAAAAATTACAATTTTCATGAGAATTTAAGCAAAACATACTAGTTATGGGCAACAAAGAGAATGAAGATCCTAACGTTTTAGAAAAATTATTTTCAACCCAGGGAATATTGATCGCAATTTTGATTTTGGGGTTATACTGGATATTTTTTGGAGAAAATAAAAGTCAGGAATCCGCGCGTTTTAATTATTCTTCCAAAAATATTCCGATTGGGGTCAGTGATCAACTTAATTCGGAAGCTATTGAAAAACTTGGAATTGACCTCACGGAACATCTCGATCCAAAGTTGATCCCCGCAATTACTTCGGAGGCCTTAAGAGAGACCTCACTAGCGAAGGTTTCTGATGAGGATTTTCTGCCAACTCTAGTCAGTAAAATTTCTAATAAAATTCGTGATATTAGTACGATTGATTTAAATCAGGACGGAATAGCTGATCATGTGTTGATTGTACCACAAACAGAAAAAAGTGGAGCAGAATTTTTGGTAATTTCAATTTTAGTTCCGGATCCCAGTCAAGTCAGCGTGTTACCTTCAGGATCAGATAGGATTGCTTGGAAAGACATTGCTGAAAACAAGTCAATAGAAGTTATGACAGCTTCAGTGGTACGTGATTCAGGTGATCAAATGACTATGCAGTCAACACCAAATCCTCAAATGTATCAATCTGCCGGGGCGCCATACTCTCCATATTATGGTAGTGGTTACAGCATGACTAGTCTTTTTATGACCTCAATGATGATGTCGATGCTTTTTAGACCACCATATATTTGGGGTGGGGGTTTTGGCTATGGTTACGGATATGGTGATCCAAGAACAGTTAGTTCTGTCCAAAATCGTAGAATATCTTCCACATCTAAAATGAAAAAAGCTACTCCATCATATTCTACGGCAAAGACGGCAAGTGGGAAAAGTGTTTCTTCAAATAAGTTTCGTTCTACATCAAAAAAATCACTGAATAATATAAAAACCACCAAATTCCGCTCTGCTAACCGCAAGGCTTCCGGAGGCGGATTTGGCAAAAGTCGTATTCAGAAAAAACCTCTAGTCTCAAAACGAAGACGATCAGTTACTCGAAGACGTTCTCTTTTTGGAGGAGGCCGCCGAATGCGAGGATTTAGTTTTGGCGGTTTCGGAAGGAGAAGACGATAATTTTGTTCAGTGCATATACTGGGGGAACAATTGTTTGCTTGGAATCTACGACGGTTCGTTAATTTCCCATTCCAAAGCTCTTTTTTCGTAAGTTTCGGCATCCATTTGAGAAACGTCGGATTTGTTTGCCACACCATATTTTGATAATGCACTTTTACGCATCTTTTTCATCTGAATCATATATGATTGGTTTTCAAACAATTCCATTTGTTTTTCATGGTTGGGAGCGTGTAGTCGGGCTTCCCGTTCAATTTTAAGATGGCAACTTGCACAAAGTGGGATCAAGTTTTCTAAGTCATTGTTTCCAGGATTTTCATCGATATGATGTACTTGCAAAACCATTTCAGAATTTTTTGTTTTTCTGCAATTTTTTCCACACCTGGAACAAAAATAATTAAACAGTTCCCTAACATATCGTGAAACTGTGTTCCATTCAGGATGATAACGCGTGTCACGGGTCATTTTTTACCTTCTAAATCAAGGTGATTAAATTATATTACTTTACGTTCTATCCGAATTTAGATATACATTATATTAGTGAAATTCCAAGGTTACATATCAAAAAATTGCATACAATAGTCTGTGTTTCAAAGAAAGATAATTTATGTCAATCAGTCGAGATGAACTAGTTAATATTTTATCAGTGGTAAGTTTTTTAGCTCACGCTGAAAAAGAAATGCACATTGCTGAAAAGAAAGTTCTGATTGCTCTTTTCAAATCATCCAAAATTACACCGGAGGAACAGAGTAAAATGAAATCAAACACCTCTCTGGAAGAAATGTTAAAACATATTCAATCTGCAGAAGCAAAGCATACTCTTGTTGAATTAATGGCTTTAGTAGCAGCATCTGACGGTGTTTTTGAAGAAGAAGAACGTACTATTATCAAAAAAATTATGAAACGTATTGGTGTTACAGATGACCATCCATATTTCGATGATGATAATCTTGAAATAAGTAAAGTTCGTACTAACGTCGGAAAAATTTTGAATTCTTTGAAAAATCTGTAGCTATTATGAAAAATTATTTTAATTTACAATTGTATAATTTGAAAGTAAGTTTTTATTCTTGAGATCAAAGTATACGAAATAAATGGAATTTTGTAAAGAATCCTAAAACGATACGGATTAGTTGTAATTTTGTGAGGAGAGTGGTGGCGAATATGTTATATCCGCCGGATATTTAGGTCTCTTTTTATGACACAGTTCAAATTCTTGATTCTGTCTCAAAATCTATGTGTAATTGGTTCATGATACTGTCTGAAGCTTCTGTGAAAGAGTCATCCAATGCAAGATCATTTTTTAGTAAAAACCCATTATCATTATATTCAATTTTGTTGATCACACCACCTTTTTCAAGAAAGCGAGCCAAAGCTTCACTCACCTCTTTATGTGAAATAATTTTAGCCTTTTTAGCCATTTTTCCTCAATAATTAAAAATTTATTACAAATTAATTTTTAGGTTTAGCATTTTTTGCAATTTCAAGTCAATCAATGCTATTTTCGCAGTATGCGGACCCATTGAAAGAAATATATACTTTCTGTTAGCACTCACTTTAATAGAGTGCTAGTAATTTGTCAAGCTTTTTTTATAATTTTTTTAAAAAAGATTATTTTTTAGAACGAATTCATCCATAAACAATCGATTCCGTCCAATGTCATGTGTATTAGCAAACCAATTGCAAATATTCGTATACGAGGTGAAAAAAGTAACACTAGATAAACTCCAATGGCATACCAACTATGTAGTGGATGAAAATTTAGACTACAACGGGTTGGATCAAAAACAGTGTCGGCTAAGAAATGGTCAAAATCCACGGCCATTGTCAATGCCATGAAAATAAATGGTCTTATCCATCGTTTTCTCCAAGTAATTTTAGCTACAGCGAACGGTATAAAAAAATGAAGAAAAATGTGAAATATTGATCGTTCCATTATTTTTTTAAGTTTTTGGATTTTTCATTTTAGTTCAGTACAAACTAGAATTTCGGTTAAATTTCATCTTCAGAAAAACATATAACATCCCGAATATGCTTTGCATCACAAAGCCACATTATTAATCTGTCAATGCCTAAAGCCATTCCAGAGCTCTTGGGTAATCCCTGTTCAAGGCTTTTTAAGAATTTTTCATCAAGTGGTACGCCAGAACGCCCCATTGATTCCCTGTTTTTTAAATCTTGTTCAAAACGTCGTCTTTGCTCAGCAGGATCTGTCAACTCCTCAAAGCCATTTGCCAACTCCATTCCTTTTACATAAAGCTCAACACGGTCAGCAAAACCGGGGTCATGTGGACACGGTCGGGCAAGACTAGCCAGAGGCAAAGGCCATTCATAAACAAACAAAGGATTAGATTCCGTAAATTCCAGTTCAATATGATTCCAGAGTTGAAAAAATATTTGCTCAAATGCCATCGATTCTGTAAGTTCTGTTTGATCTGAAATGGCAGCCAATAATTCAGCATGACCAGACAGTTCAGCTTTTTTCTTTAATTGAGACGCAGATTCAGTCCCGTTTAAAATGATGTTCAAATGTTTTTTAAACAATGTACTCACTGTTACTCGTGACCATGGTAGTAATGGTAAATTTAGAGTAAAGTTATCCGTTGTGACTGTTTTTATGAGATGCATCACCATCTGTTCAATATCTGTCATCAAAACCTCCAAAGATTCATTGCTTCGATACCATTCGAGCATGGTAAATTCCGTATTGTGTAGCGGTCCTCTTTCAGCATCACGAAAACAACGTGCGAACTGGTAAATTTTTTCAAAACCACCTGTTAGCAAACGTTTCATCTGAAATT
>CAZOTX010000104.1:0-5734 GCA_964582835.1 uncultured Pseudomonadota bacterium
TACTTTGGGGGTTTCGTACTGAAGAAGAGCTTCTGGACAACGGTGCGCGTGCAACAGTTAACATGCCACTAGATGTGATTGACTTACTAAACGAAAATTTTCAGATGTAGCAATATTCCGGAAAAAAGACACTCCATATCAAACATTTTTTCTTAATTCTCAAGTGCTTCTTTTATCGCATCAGCTACAAACAACGGCACCATTTTTTTTCGAAAACTCAAACCCATGTCCGTGTTGTCCATTGGCTTAGCTAATTTTGCAGCAGCTTTAGCAGATTCTTCAATTAGTTTAACTGAAAGAATTTCTCCAATTAGTATTTTTTCTGATTCAAATGCCCGGATTGGACATGAAGCCACCGAGCCCAAAACAATCCTTGCTTTCCTACAAACTTTGGCTTCATCAATGGACAAAACAATTGCTACACTAAGTACTGGGAAATCTATTGAGCCTCGTCTTCGCAATTTTTTGTAGTTCATCCTCCAACCCTTAGATGGTGGAATGTGTATGGAGACTAACAATTCATCCTCTTTTTTTTTGAGATAGTTTACACCATCATTTTCGTAAAACTGCCCCGCAGGAACATTTCGTTCACCTTTCGGACCCAGCAAAGTAAATTCTACGTTCAAGGCTACTGCTACTGGAGCACAATCGGATGATGATACAGCCAAACATATCGGGCTACTCCGTGCCACCCAACAAATTTCACCATCTTTTTTCATGCAAAAACCCAGTGCCTTTCGCCATTGAAATGTTTGGTTATAATAATTACAACGTGTATCCAAACACAAATTCCCACCAATTGTCCCCATTTTTCTCAACTGTGGAGATGATACCAAAGCCGCAGCCTTTGCCAAGGCAGGATAGTTTTTTTTTATTCTAGGGTCCTCGGCTACTTTACTTATCGAAACACCAGAACCAATGGTAAGACCTTCTTCAAAACTAACAATCTGGAGTTCCTGTAACTCCCGCAAACCAATCAAATTTTGCGGCGTAATTTGCCGTCGTTTCATATTTGGGTACAAATCTGTTCCTCCAGCAGTATACACTGCATTATCTCCATGTTTGACTTTCAATTCCACTGCTTCAGCAATACTTTTAGGAAGATGATATTTAAAAGGTGGCAAGCGCAACATAAAAAACTAACACAAAAAATTTAATCCCAAATGGTTCTTTCTTGAAATGTAAAGATAGAAACTATTTTTGACAATAATTTTCAACTATTCCGGCAAACCAACACGGATTGGTTTCTGGAATTTTATTTTTGGAAACATCTTTGGTCCAACTCGTCCGAGACAACCTAGACCTTCCTGCTTTCCAGATTTTATTTCTTTTAAACCCTGAAAAATTTTTTCCGGAGTAATCGGCACTTCATCCACCCGCACACCCACCGCATTGTAAATTGCATTTGCAATGGCCGGCATGATCGGCAATAATGGCCCTTGACCAGCTTCTTTAGCCCCATAAGGACCTTCCGGATCATGGGTTTCCACCAAAATAGTTTCTACTTCAGGCATTTCAAGCGTGGTCAGACTTTTGTAATCGAGCATGGAAGGTATTTTATGAAGCCCGCAAGGACCAATACTTCCAGGGGGACCAGATTTCCCAGTTCGATAAATTTGTTCTTCCATCATAGCTTCACTCAAACCCATATAAGCACTGCCTTCGATTTGGCCGATAACAAGTTTTTTGTTAATCGCCTGGCCAATATCATGAGCCAACCAAAGTTTATCCACACGGTAAAGACCTGTCTCAGAATCACAGGTAACCTCTGCAACACATGCTGTATAGCTGTAATTCGGAGAAGGACCTACGCCGGCCCCTTTATATTCACCTCCACGACTCGGAGGTTTATAACTGCCTACCGAACCAAGCGTACCATATTTTGTTTCTGCCCAATTTACAGCTTCAATAAAAGAGACACTTTCTCCAGAGCCATTTTTGTAACCAACTTTTGCGTTTTGTATAGATAATTCTTCTGCTGGAATTTTTAAGACATCAGATACAGCAGAAAGAATCTGTTGACGTAAAGGACGCGTAGCGGCTATCGCTGCATTTCCGGTCATCAATGTCACTCGACTGGAATAACTCCCCAAATCTACAGGAGTTAAATCTGTATCCGCTGTGACCACAATAATATTTTCAATGTCTATTCCAAGTTCCTCTGCAACAATTCCAGCTAAAACCGAATTTGAACCTTGACCAATATCTGTACTTCCACAAAAAACAGTTACACCTCCACCACGATCGATTTTGATTTGCACTCCGGAATGTGGCATTTTGTTCCAATAAATTGGCAAGCCTGCACCGCTCAAATAAGCACCACATCCAAGCCCAAAACCTTTTCCCAAAGACGATTTCACTCGTTGCTTCTGGAATCTGGAAGCCTCAGTCACCTTACGGATACACTCACCCAAACCATTTGTTGTCACAGTAAGATGATTCACGGTAATGCTGTTATCCTTTATTAAATGCCGCAAGCGCAATTCTGACGGATCCAGGTCTAAATCCTCAGCAAATTTATCAAGCAAAACTTCCAGTGCAAAACGTGGCTGAGGCGTACCATGTCCTCGTTTGGGACCACATGGAGCTTTGTTAGTAAAAACCCTCATCGCTTCAAATTTGTAATTTCCAATTGGATAGGTCGTGGTCTGTAAAGCACCGGTATAAAATGTACTAGCCACCCCATAACTTCCGTATGCTCCACCATCCAAGAAATTACGAAAATGTAAAGCTGTGATCAAACCGTCTGACTTTATCCCACATTTGACCCACATTAAGACAGGATGTCGTCCACGATGTGTATAAAAAACTTCTTCACGATTCAACGTTAATTTAACTGGGCGCCCAGTGAGCATTGCCAACTTACAAACAACGATTTCATGATTAAATGGCTCGGTCTTGCCTCCAAAACCACCCCCAACTGGGGTAGCTATCACACGAATTTGACTGCTTGGCATTTCAAGAACTTTTGCTAATCCTCGATGAACATAGTGAGGAGTTTGGGTCGAAGACCAAAGAGTGATGCGGCCATCTGGCTCGTGCTTGGCTATTGCCGAATGCTGTTCCATCGGCATGTGAGTGCTACCCTCATAATAAAAAAGTTCTTGCCTAACATGATCTGCTTTAGCAAATCCTGCTTCAGTGTCACCAAACTCCAGTGATACCTGTTTGTGAATATTACCTGAATCTGCGTATTCGTGAATTTGAGCATTTGGAATATCTATATCTTCCAAATGCTCCAATCCTTTTTCAATCGACAAAACAGACGGTAAAAGTTCGTATTCAACTACAATATCTTCTAAGGCTGATTCTGCAGTCTCCTCGTCAATAGCAGCCACTGCAGCCACCGGATCACCGATCATGCGGACTTTGTCAAGGCATAATGCAGTTTCGTCCTGACTGACAGGCAATATACCATAAGGAATAGGCACATCTTTTCCGCTAATTGCTGCCACAACCCCAGGGAGTTTCAAGGCCTGTGTCAGATCAATCCTTATTATACGAGCGTGTGGGTGAGGACTTCGCAGTATTTTGGCAAATAGCATCCGAGGCAAAAACATGTCATCAGCATAAACTGTTTCCCCTTTAGCTTTAGCCAAACCGTCTACTTGAGCCCATGATTTACCAATCCACCTAAATTCGTTAGCTGAATTCATTTCATTAGCCATTTACCATTCCTTTTTTCTTTTCTCCAGCAACTTGCAGTATAGCTTCAATAATTTTTGAATATCCTGTACAGCGACATAAAGTCCCGGACAATGCTTTTCGAATAGTTTTTGAATCAGGATTAGAATTTTTATCTAGCAATGCTTTTGCCGTCATCAACATTGCTGGAGAACAATAACCGCACTGAGACGCTCCCTGTTCCGCAAAAGCTGTCTGCAGTGGATCACAAACTCCATTTTTTGCTAATCCTTCAATAGTCTGAATTTCCAGTCCCTGTACCTCAATAGGTAAAATAAGACAGGCTAAAACAGGCACTCCATCTATAAGTACTGTACACGCACCACACTCACCCAATTCACAACCATGTTTGGTTCCAGTTAGGTACAAATCTTCTCGCAATAATTCTAACAAAGTTTTGTGTGTTGAAGTCCAAACCTCTTGGAGTTCTCCGTTAATTATAAGAGATAAGAGTTGTTTCATTTTTGCCCTTATATTTATTGTACATGAAAACGTTTGGCCTTCATTTCAAAACGTGGAAGACTTTCTGAAGCTACAACTGTTATTTTAGGGCGTAAACTCAATTCGTTCTGTATTGCTTGGTCTACAATATGTCTAGCTGTTTCTTCATTAGCGTTTTTGTTAATTTCCAAATCAACTTCTAAATGTGCCATTTCCCGTTCAGTTGAAATCGTGATTCGAAATTCTTCTACCGCCTCACATTGTCGCACTAAATTTTCAATTGCACTTGGAAATATATTAATTCCACGTACTACTACCATGTCGTCTGACCTTCCCAAAACGCCCCCTTCGAAACGAACAAACGTGCGCCCACATTCACAAGGCTCAGGATTAAGCCTTACAAGATCTCCCGATCGATAACGGATAACAGGGAATCCTACTCGCCCCAAATTGGTGATAATTAGTTCTCCCTGTTCTCCAGCAAGTACCGGTTCCAATGTCTCCGGATTTAAAACCTCTACTATAAATTCACTTTCAATTGCATGTGTTCCTTTTGGCTGAATTTCGCATTCAAAACTGTGTGCACCAATTTCAGATGCCCCCGCGTGATCGAAACATTTTGTATTCCAAACAGATTCGATGCGGGCTTTAGTGGCAGGAATATTAGCACCCGGTTCCCCTGCATGAATTAGAGTTTTCAAAGGAATACTTCGTAAATCAAACCCAGAATCCTTGGCAATCTCTGCCAAACGCAAAGCATAACTGGGAGTACAACACATGGCAGTCACACCAAGTTCTTTCATCAAGTGCAACCTTTGCATTGAGTCTCGTCCTCCTCCGGGAATCATCAAGGCTTTTATTTGCTTCGCACCCTCAAGAGATGCCCAAAAACCGATGAATGGTCCAAAAGAAAAAGGAACAAACAACCTATCATTTTCCGTCAACCCCGCTCCTGCTAAAACATAACCCCAGCAAATACCCCACCATTCCCAACTTTCGGGAGTATCTAGAACACGTAAGGGGCTTGCTGTTGTTCCTGATGTTTGGTGTAATCGAGAATAAGCAGATTCCTGGAAAGTCGCATTGGTTCCAAAAGGCAAATTTTCATCTTGGGCTTGTACTAATTCATCTTTAGTAGTAAGCGGCAAACTGGCGAAATCGCTTAACGTTTGTATTTCTTCAGGATTAATTCCCGCATCATCCAGCTTTCCAGTATAAAAACGGTTGTACCCATATATTTGCTTCAGCATGTAATGTAATTTTTTAATTTGCATTGATGACAATGCTTCTCTTGGTGCGGTTTCTTGGGACTGTTTAAAAAAATGCATTAATAGATTTTTATCTATTTGTTAATCAACTTCATTAATAACAGTTTTAAAATATTTATCTCCCCCCGACAAGGATTGAGTCTATTTTCAAAGTGGGCTGACCTACAGTTGTTGGTACCCAGCCGCTTGCCGCCCCACACATTCCAGCTGCTAAATCCAGGTCATCGCCAATCATAGAAATTTGGGATAGGATATCAAATCCCTTGCCGATCAATGTTGCCCCTCTAACAGGTTCGGCAATTTTTCCATTACGGATCGCATAACCTTCTTGCACTGCAAAA
>CAZOTX010000105.1:0-1799 GCA_964582835.1 uncultured Pseudomonadota bacterium
CAAGTATGCATAGATACCAAAGTTAAGTAATTCAAAAATGTTAAGAGTTCTTATGTGGATTGTTTATTAAAAAAAATAGTTGATGAGAAACCCCAGTCAGTTTGATCAATGCTTATTATGAAACTTATGTAGACAGTCTATGGTTTTAATTTTTTATAAATTACAAAATTATAACTAAAATTTCTTGTGATAAATGACTGTTATAAAGTTCGTGAAGAATTGGGGGATATAATATACCCCTTCCTTATTTATGTTTATAGTTGTAAAAATAGTGGCTAACTAGATTTTTGGACCCGGGGTTGATAATATTCTTTAAATTTGTTCTTAACCTGAAATTTTTATTTTTATAAAATTAATCCTAAGACAATATGTTTAATCATTGTTTATAATTTTTATTGAATAACTGAAAAAACAAGAACATTGGAAATTAATTTGGAAAAAGAAGATATTTTAAAATTCTGGTTTAAAGAGTGTGCCCCAGAACAATGGTTTAAAAAAGATTATATTTTCGACAATTTATTGGAAAAAAGATTTAAAGGAACTGTAGAATTAGCTCTTGAAGGGAAACTGGATAACTGGACTGATTCAGGTAACGGAATTTTAGCACTTATACTTCTGCTTGACCAGTTTACGCGGAATATTTTTCGAGATAAACCAAGATCTTTTTCTGGAGATGTGAAGGCTTTGAGTCTAAGTTTTTTATGTACAGAAAATGACTACTTTTTTATTAAAAATGTTTACTGGCGTTATTTTATGCTAATGCCAAGGATGCATAGTGAAGATATAGTTGTTCAAAATAACTCTTTACCACTATTTAAAAAACTAGGTTTAGATGATGTATATGATTATGCATTAAAACATAGGGATATTGTGGAAAGGTTTGGAAGATTTCCTCACCGAAACTCAATTATTGGACGCAAATCAACTAAAGAAGAGTTGGAATTTTTGAAACAAAAAGGTTCCTCATTTTAAACTGCAAGCTTAGTATCGGATTTAATTCTACTTCTTCTAAAATCACTTAAATTAACAACTTTTCATCATTTCACTATCAAGACGTACAAGTTATTTGTACAATTTAACAACTTGATTCTTCTTGACTACATCATGCCATTAACACGCATGAAGACTACTCCATACTAATAGATTTCCAGTTTCATCTATACTTAGCAGACTCACTCTCCACTATTTGAAATTTCAAATTGTTATTCAGTGTCATAGACGCACTTTACATTTTAACTATCCGTTTTTCAATCTGCATGCTCCCTCAGAAGATTACAAGACTATTTCCACAACATATGTTTGTCCTTGTGTCTTGTTTTACTCGCTACTTGCTGTTTGTCTAGGTGTTTATATAATCTTCAACGAAGACTTTTCTCCGAATTAGTTAACTCAACTTTGCCAAAATTCATGTTGCATTTAGTTTTTCTAAGATTAAATAACCGAAAATCTCATCAGTGTAGGTGATGGGATGAAAGAAAAAAGTAAGCTAGTTTGTGATCCCATCCCCAATTTTGTCAAAAATTGCTTAAAACGCCCTCTAAGGCAATATTGTATTATGAGCTCCTTTCTATACTCTAGTTGTCAGTTAGATGCAATATGGAGCGATTTAACTGTGTTTACGTCACTATTCAAGTAACATTGTTTATAATTATTGATGTAAAGCATTTAATTTACCATGAAAATTTTTATACTACATGGCATGGGGCAATGGCTCAAAACTCTTGAAAAAAAATTACTTTCATTTTATTGGCAGTCTTAAAATTAATTTATAGTTTGTCTCCGACCATTTGATAAACACT
>CAZOTX010000105.1:1899-5642 GCA_964582835.1 uncultured Pseudomonadota bacterium
TATTTTACTGATTGCGGAATTTCAGTTCGAGAGTGACTTAAGTATGAAGAATTAGTGGAAAGTACTTATGGGAAATGATGGATTTATTCTTTGTAAGTGAATCCTTGAAAAAATTAATTTTAATCTTTTACATTTCCGCAAACTGCAAAAATAGGATCAGATTCTGTCCTCGAATTAATTTGCATGTCATTATTTGGTCTAGTGAATCCTCTTAATAGACACAGTTTTTAAGTTTTAGAATAAACTACATTTCAAATATAAATCAAGAATAAAGCTCAGTCTTTCAAAGAGATGCAAATTCTCTTTCCCAAAAATAATGAATATTCCATCGATGATCGATTTGTTTTTTTCATCTAAGTTTTAAAATATCATTTTTCAAGTTTTTAAAATTTCTAATTAGTACAAAATTAGATTGCTCATACACAAAAACACCATGATCTTTATAAACGTAAGAGTATTTCAATTTCATGACCTGACTTCATATACTTCAATATTTTTGTATTTATTAACTTTTTTCCATAATTTACTAGAATTTATATTCTTGATACATTGATCAAGATGAACCTGGTCTCGATAGGTTTTTCCAAAAAAGACTATATATTTAGCGTTATTTTTAAGGTTACATCGGAAATCATCGACAAAAATTTCAAAATTTTCTCGATCCATCAAAGGAGAGATGTTTGTGCTTACTGCCAGCATCTGCGTGGGATGATCTTCCAAAAATTTTTGTAGTTCAAAAAATGCCGATATCTTTTTCTCATTGGGAAAATATCGTACAAATTTTTGCATGGGAGATTCAGGTATTATTGAAACTATAAGGATTATTGTGAATATGACTAAAATTCTATATTTAAAAAAACAGTTTTTAATCCGTTCAAAATTTTCACTTAAAGTAACCAGTGAGGCAACTGCAATTAATGCAGTCAAAATATCAGCATAATGGAAGCTACCGGAATACATTGGAGGTTTGCCGATCAAATTTACTCCAAGAGCTGGTAGTGTAAATAAAAGCCAGCGCCAGTTCAAAAATGGAAGGAATATAAATGGAGCATACGCCAGAAAAATATACTTTATTTTTATAGGTATATCTCTAAACAAATTTATATCGGAGGCACCAGTATTAGGAGTTATAGCAAAATATGGAATGACTATATACCATACAACAACCATGTAAATAAGACCTATTCCAGTTATGAAAGAACCAAACTTCATTTTTTTCCCGATAAAAATAAAATAAATACCATAACTTACCCATACTACTCCTGCATTTTCTTTTAATCCAAGAGAGAAAATCATCGCTATCCAAAACATTGACCAATTACTTTTGATGATTGATAAATATATAATAATCACCAATGCTGGCATCAAACTGGTTGTATCAAACTCCCAATAAATGGCAGAAATATTGTGTGTTGAAAATAATAAATATGACAATAATATTAATGGAGCTAACTTTTTATTCAATTTCAGTAGAAGTATAGTAAATATTGTAAGAGAGGCACATTTAAAAAAAATCAACCAAAAAGAGGTTGCGTATATCATATAAAATAAATATATGAAAGATACAAATGATGGACTGAAATGATCCCCAAAACCACTAATATTATAAACTTTATTAAAGTATTCATTTTTTTTTAATAAATTTATACTTAAATGATGGTCATACCCTATATCAAGATAGTGATATCCAAATGACAAAAATTTCATAAATAACGTTGTCGTTATCAATGCCAACGAAATATATATTATTATTGTAATTGCCTTTATATTTATTGATGGATCATTGATTAGAGTGGGCTTTTCAACAAAAATTGATATAAAGTACAGTAAAACAAATATTATATAAAAGTCATTACCTGTAGATCTAAATAACCACAAAGTCAGTGCTGTTAACAGGAAATAATACTTATACTTATTCATTAAAATAGATAGCATGAGAAAAATTGGCTAAAGTTAAATTAATACTATGAAAATTTGTTTAATTCCCTTTACCTCAAAATCTTGTCGCATCCTGGTTGGCAGTCACATTACAAACTAGATGTTTCACAAACTTAGGTGTTTCTAAGTAACACATGTTTACTCACTTTTAATATTAAATATTTATTTTCTCATTATAAAGGGCGATGGAGACAAAGCGGTAATGTGTGTAACTTATTTAAAATATTGAACAAAAATTTATATTTGGATTCCTTGCTGGATAATACAGACACGGGGCTGTACAAAAGAAATTAAAAGACAGATGTATGGTTTCAATTTTGAGATTTCCTCTCGTATAATGTTACCCTAGCTTCTGGAAATTGCCTTAGAACTTGGAACTGATCATTTATTCCGTTTTCAACTAAAGATTTCCAAAAATTAATTTTTTCTCTGTATTCGGGTGAACTTTTAGAGTCCTCTATAGAAACTCCTTCTCGCTGCAAACTACCAGGATAATCTTCTGGTATTAGCAAATATTCTATTTTTGCTTTACTTACCATGTTCGTTGTCGGTTGATCTTGATATACATTAACAAACCAATGAGTGTCAATCTGTTGTCCTAGAGGATTTAAAATACGAGACTCTTTTGGTACAATTATTTTTAAATCATCCATTACTTTGCGTATATGAATAAATCTCTTAGCAACCCTTTTTCGTACTTTAAAATCAAAACTACCATGCTTGGTTTGCTGTTGTAAGCCTGCGGCTACAAAAAAAAATAAGAAAACAAGCCAAAATTTATTGAATAAATTTTTGGGAGGAATGTATAACCAATAAACTCCAATAAAAGTTATCAACATAAGGGAAGGGGCCACATGGATTAAATAACGTGAAACCAAACTTTCAACTGTTACAAAGATATATCCTGATCCAATTATCAACCATATTAGGTTTGTTATAAATAGTGCGCAGATGGGACTGCTTAACCAGCCTCTAAGGTTTTTACTATTTTGAGTAATTTGTTTTATAAAAGGAAAAATAGTTAGTACTAGTAGAAAAGAAAAAGAATAACCAAGTAATTCATTAGACACGGAATAACTTATCCAGTCGAAAATATTTAATTCATTATTTGTGTCCCAACCTCCTGCAGCTCCCATATTACGTTCTGCCTGAATCCCATTCCACAAGCGTTGAAAATGAAAAATTTGATAGGGTGTTAATAAAAAAACACAACAAATCAATGTCATAAAAGAGCCTATCGTCCAGAGAAAAATAGTTTTTATTTCTTTAATTCCTCCAATCCATAGACCTAGTAGTCCAATTATGCAAGACCATGGTAAAAGCAAAAGTGCTTGCAATTTGCTGGAAATAGCCAGAGCTGAACCAAAAGACACCCAAAGAAGCATAGTAAATCTAGGATTTCTTAAATATTCAGTTGCCGAAAACATCGCTATCACAATTCCCAAAAGCATTGTGGATTCTGGATGCATTGTTATGGAATAAAAAAAACTTCCACGTTGCATCCCAACAAAAGACATCCCTAAAAAAGCCCACTTCCAAGATCCAAAGATCTTGGAAAGCCTCCAAAATACTAAAAGTATTATACTTTGAATACTAAGATAAGAAGCCCAACGAGAGCCAGTAATGAAGTTTTTTGTAGATATATTTCCCTCTAAGCCATTTATTAACCAGGAGAATACATAACTAAGGTTTGTGTAAAATGCAGTGTAGGCAGCATGTAACAACTCCCCATTTTGATTAGACTGCATTCGTTCTATACTCTTCAAATGTAGTCCCTCGTCCGTCCAAAGTAAGCTTGCTTCTCG
>CAZOTX010000106.1:0-5633 GCA_964582835.1 uncultured Pseudomonadota bacterium
AAAAAACAAGGTTATTTAAAATTTTTTATTTGTTCATGTTTATCATCAATTCCTAAATAATATTCCTTTAAAGATCCTTCCTTGCGTTTTGAAAAATAGCCATGGCTGTTCCGGAAATTTTCGGCTTTCCTTTCAACTTCACGGTGAATATCCATTTGTCGAGTACTCTGTAAAGATTCCACCATTTCAGCAAATGAATTGTTTTTAAGCCAATTTATGAAAGACTTTATTTGCATGACATGAACCACGGGATCGGGACGTGCGAGTTCTATTCCTGAGCATCTTCCCTGTAATTCTTCAGCAAGATAACTGCAACGCCAAAAGTAACTAGTGACTATACCAAGTTGAATGTAATACTCGAGACGATTTATTTCAGCTTCTTTCAATTTTCTAGGAAGACGCTCCAAATAACCCTTAATTGTGGCTTTGGCATTTTCGGCAAAAAATTTTCCAGATTTTGTATCAAACGCAAAAAATGACAAAGTCCGTCCTAAATCTTTTTCTAATGGAGTTCGATCACCATTTTCCAGAGTCCCAAACCCCATATTGTCGAAATCAAAACTTTGTGTGATTTTCCAAATATTCTCTGACTTATAGTAAACTGCACCTACATTTGCGGGTTTTACCTCGTTATTTACAGGGACATTAGGTGCAGGATCATCAATTAAACTTTTATAGATGTTTTTCTCCAAACAATTAAAACAATCCAAAATGAACTCTAAATCACCACGCTGCAAACCTTTCCGAAATGATTGAGCTTCAGGTGAGTTTCCTAAATTCGGAAGCATTTTTTGAATTTTATTCTGTAACTCCTTCCTGTCAGACAAATTTTGCAAGTATGTAAGGTTCTCACTAATACTAAAATCATCACGTGCTATTTGTCTCCCTTTGGAAAAACCAGCTGGATCAGTTGTTTCCATATCTTTTGGCAAATTATCAGTAACACCACTGCAGGCACGGCTGACTTTGACTATGTGTCCTCCAAGTTTTTCCATTAAGGCGAGTTGACCTCTTCGACCTCCTGGGATTTTGTTCAAGGTTTCCGGAATTTCGTCAATTCCACCAAGTGCCGCTTCTGTCAAAGTAATTGTCTGTCCTCTAAACAAACTCAAATCACCGGAAAACCCTTCAAGATGTTCTGGAACAGTTTGGTATAATTCTCCATTTTTACCGTGAAATGTCTGAAACGTGGGGATGGAACTATGAAGTCGGCACTCTTCTGTACATTTCACAGAAAACGAAATGTTGTTGCTAACAAATCCTGGTTTGACTATTTTGAGGAAGTCTTTAATTCGGTTTTGCTCAGCAAGAAAAACAAAACTCAGACGCCCTGAATTGATCGCTTGAATCTTTGTGTCTGGAGACGAAAAATCAATTGCAGATCCAGAAACACCAAACGGATACGCATTTGCAAATATCTGTCGTAAAAGTGCATATTCATTGTCTTCTAGGAGGGGATGCCGTGCGATTTTGATCTCCTAATTATATTTATTCCAAATAAGGTCCTTTAAGTCCCGCACCGTCAATCGATGAAGAATAGGAATTGGAGGCTAAAATCAACTTCGAACCATAACGCTGTATCAGTTCAGCACGTCGTTCTGGATTTGGAGTTGACGCCAATGCTCCCCAAATAGCAGTAATCTCTTCAGTGGTCTGTCGCATCTTTGTTAGAAACTTTTCGTCAGAAACCAAATCACTCAATCGTTGCGGTGAGACTTTCCCTACTCCAGAAACTGTGGTAATTCCACCATCCCTGTAACCTTCCGGTAAATCACCTTTTAGGTTGATCGTTGTTTTAAAATGAATCACAGAAAGGATTTGATCAACAGCCTGTTTCGCACCTTCAACACGGGAAACGTGCTCGGTGTCAGCAGCCGCGTGTGGTAAGAGTTCAAGTTTTCCAGAATGCTTTTCTTCTAAATCAAGGTAAGGAGCCATTGGTCCAGTAATTTCTCCCGTGGAAGGATTTTTAAATATATCTGCGTCAATTGCTGCATAGCGAATTTTTCCATTGGTCAGGGCTTTATCCAATGCTTGCGTATCAACAACTTCGCCTCGATCGTAGTTTACCAGTACAGCCCCATCGTTCAAGGCATTGAGTACGTTTTCTCCAATCATTCCTTCATTCTCAAATTTCCCACTCTCTGGATTCGGGGCACCCAGTCCTGTATGGAAGCTGATATAATCAGCACCTTTAGCTACATCTTCAATGGAACGAGCGTAAGTGAAGCCTTCGGATTCAATCCATTTTTGATGACGTGGCCTTGCGTAAACTACAACTTCCATTCTAAACGCCTGAGCAATTTTTGCTACTTCACGGCCAATATTGCCGATACCTACAATGCCGATTCGTTTCCCTTCAATTTTTTCTGTTGGAAAATCTTTGAGTTGTTTTCCGGTATCAAAATTCTTCTCTACTACCAGTTGATGCAAAGTGTCCACATCCAAATCCGGAGAGGTTTTCAACAAGGCTTTGAAGGTCATGTGCGCTGTGGCACGACTGTTAAAACTTGGGGTATTCATCAGTGGGGCAATACCGCCGTTCCCGTTTGCACCACCCCAGGAACCACTGCCCATATTCCCAGTTCCGGCTCCGATTCTAACCCCTCCTGAATGAAACACAGATTCTTTAGGAAAAAATGTCGCCGCAGCAATGAGTGCATCATATTGTCCTTGATCGGTTTGGGGAAGAATTTCTTCAGCGCGGCTTAAATCAGGTTGATAGAAAAAATGAATTTTTCCGGTTTCCAAATTGCCTTGATCTTTAATAGCTCCGACATGAAAGACGCCACCTTTTTCCTCAATGTGTGCCTGCACCTCACTGAAATCAGGATTCCCATTTGAGTCAAATTTCAAACCAACTAAATCCGCAATTAGTACTTTATAAGCCCGATTCTGATCGTCTTTTCTCATTTTGCAATTAGCAGTGGTGGGAACGTCAAACCTAACCCCAGCTTTCGCAAGTTCTTCTTCAAGTACCACAATTTTTGCCCTGTGATATGCATAATCAAGATTATCAAACACAGCAGTTATATCTGAAACCGGCCGAGATCCACCAATCCACAATCGGAAATCTCCAGGAGTTCCCGGAAACGTATTTACATACCGAGCCACATCTAATCCTCGCTCATAGTCACCATTCGGATGGGTCAAACCCTCAAAACCTAAAAGTTGCTTGGTTTTGGCGATGATTTTCACATGTTGATCGGAGTCACTAACATCAGCATCATTGACTTTTAGCAATGTAACCGCAGCCCCACGCCGGGTTGTATCCTGAACACCCATTTCAAAAAGCGAATTCTCTGAGACCCAATTTTCTACTGCCGCTCGATTTTCCACAGAACGTTTGTTGAGTTCACTCACTGACCCAACCAGTTTTTCCATACGGAGCAGACCAAAGGTCGTTTCCGCAAAAGCGATTGTACTGTAAGTGTTAATAATTCCGCCAATCATTTTGTCTTGTACAGGATCGTAAAATGGTCCGGCGACTAAACTTTTTTTGCCGGAAATCGGAAACATTTCATCTTCAGGGAGAGCAAGTTTAAGTTGACGCGGAATGGCCCACGATGGACTGTTTACGTTTTTTTCCACCAATACCAAGGCTTCGGGTGTAAAGGACACTATAAAATATCCTGCGGTACCACCAATTGCTTTTTGGAAAGGCATGAACAAACAACACTTACTGACAACTTGCTGAACTAAATCCTCCGGCCAAGGCATTGCCCCTAAAGTGGAAGTCGCGTCAATCACCGCATGGTGATTCGCAGAATCACTGTCAATCCAGTTTAAAAGGTTACGGACATCCTGTTCCGAATAAGTAGTAGCCCCAGTGGTTTCATGACCTACTCCGACAAATAACTTGATCCCCAGATTTTGCAGTTCATCTGCAGAGGGAATTTTTCCTTCAGAATCACTGAATTGGATACGGTTTTCATTACCGTGTCGTGCGTATTTTTGAAGTTCAATCAACTGCACTCCCCATGATTGCCTAAATGCTCCACCATGTTTTGCCGCTTCTGATTCCGGCCTGGTTGTATCAACAAAAACTTTAAAGTCTCTTTCATTATTCATCAAATGCAGAACTGAAACTGTAAACCCACTATGTCCGCCTCCCAAACCAATCGCCATTTTATTTTGTTTAGGGAACTCAAAATAGCGATGAATTTCTCGCATCATGTCCTGCACAACTTTGTCCGCCGGATAACCACGGTGCATACATCGGTCGAGCTCACCAGTAGTCACTGGGCCGATTTTTTGTCCGCGGTCGTCTAATTTTTGATAATTATTTTCCAACCAAGTTTCAAATTCAAAACGAGCCAAACGACGATCCACCTCATCGACAGTCATGTTTGTAATAGGACCTACTCCAAAAAACGGATTTACAGTTCGTGCAGGAGCACCACCTGCGGTAGCCTGCAGTGATGCTTCTCGATGTTTTTGCATTTCATTCGTGTTTGCCATCGTTTTTTCTTAATTATTAATAGTATGAAATTAAATAGGGACCTACTGTCTTGAATATACACTCTGCACACTAATTTTAGTCCGGATAAATATAAAAATTCCCCTTTGAATGATCAAGCGTTTTTTGGTAAATTGAGATTAATGTATGATCCTCACTACTTACCCTTATAAAAAAATAGAAAACTTCCACTTTGAAGTGCTGAGAATTTTTTTCGAATTTACAGCATTTCTTTAAGAACGTAAAAAGTACTAAATAAGTCTGCTTTTGTCTGGTTCCTTTTAGACAATTTTGAATGGGCTGTCGGATATACACAACTTTTCGGAATCATATATGTTGACTTTACAACACAAAAACGTATTCCCAAAGATTAGTTTTATTTTTTTAAAATCATATTTCATGACAATCAAATTTAGATCCTTCCTTACACAATGATTTCAATTTTATTGACAGTTTCCAACATTTGTGAAATTCTGCACATAGGATAACCCTGGGAATCAGAATCTCATTTTTTCATTTTTAAAATCTCTAAGAAAGGGGTAATACGTGGCAAAAGTAAAAATGAATTCAATCTATAAACAGTTTGGAAAGGCTGAAGTGATTCATGGAGTAGATTTGGAGGTCGAAAATAATGAGTTTGTTGTTTTAGTTGGGCCTTCGGGTTGTGGAAAATCAACTCTCCTTCGTTTGATTGCTGGCTTAGAAGATGTGACAAGTGGTGAAATTGAAATTGATGGAGTTCGAGTTGATTTTCTCCCACCAGCCAAACGTGGTATTGCAATGGTTTTTCAGTCATATGCCCTTTATCCACACATGAATGTATATCAGAACATGTCATTCGGATTGAGACTCGCAAAGACTGATAAAAAAATCACTGATCAAAAAGTGAGAGATGCAGCCAAAATCTTACAGATTTCAGAATTACTTGACCGCAAGCCTAAAGAACTTTCCGGAGGCCAAAGGCAAAGAGTTGCCATCGGCAGGGCAATTGTCAGGGATCCAAAAGTTTTTCTATTCGATGAACCACTCTCTAATCTTGATGCAAAACTTAGAGTCCAGATGCGTATAGAGTTGACAAAATTACACAGGGAACTCAATGCAACTATGGTATACGTCACCCACGATCAGGTTGAAGCCATGACTATGGCAGACAAAATTGTTGTACTTAGAGAGG
>CAZOTX010000107.1:0-5567 GCA_964582835.1 uncultured Pseudomonadota bacterium
CCCAGAATATTTTTCTTCAAAATGAATAGAAAAAAATAAATGCATTTTCGTTCCATATTATACTTTATGGGGACACTACTATTGGTAACAAGTATTGCCATGCTCTTCCCCATCATTACATCTTTGATTTATCAGGGCAACGACTTAAACGCTCTACTTATTTCGGCAGCCGTAGCATTTGTATTAGGGTTACCTTTATGGAAATTTTCACCAAGGAATAATGATTTAACCTTTCGTGATGCAGTATTAATTGCAGTTTTTGGTTGGGTAATCATTTCCGCTGTATCAGCACTACCGTTTATCATTCATGGGTCAATTTCGTCATTCACCGATGCATTTTTCGAAATGATGTCAGGTTATACCACAACGGGAGCAACTATTCTAACCGATATTGAATCCTTACCACATGGATTGTTGTTCTGGCGTAGCGAAACTCACCTGCTTGGCGGTATGGGATTTCTAACCCTGACATTGATTTTTTTGCCTAACGGAATGGCCGGAGTACGCATCTTTAGGGCAGAATCAAATCCAGGACAAGTTATCACAAAGGAAAAATTTCTTCCCCGAAATCGTGACGCCATGATTTGGCTTTGGGTTATTTTTCTCGGACTAAACCTTTTACAAACATTAATGCTGTGGGTGGGGGGGATGCCACTGTTTGAATCACTTTGTCATGCATTTGGAACTGTTGCTACAGCAGGATTTTCTCCTAAGAATTCCAGCCTTGGCTATTACGGTAATGCATATTTTGATTGGGTAGTTACTATTTTTATGTTCCTTGGTGGAATGACTTTCATGCTTTTTTACCACATGTTGAAAGGTGAATGGAATATTGTGCGAATTAACACTGAACTACGTTGGTATGCTATTATTGTTCTTTTTTTTTGCGGAATTTCAACACTGATTTTGTGGATGAATGGAACCTATGATAGATTTTTTGATGCACTTCGCTATGCTTCTTTTCAAATAATTTCTCTGCTGACTACAACCGGATTCACAACTACAGATTATGAACTTTGGCCCAAAACAGTGCAGATGATGCTTTATCTGATTTGTTTCATCGGTGCGTGTACTGGTTCTACAACCAGCGGAATAAAAATTGTGCATTTTGTTATCATCTGGAAATACATGGTGACAACTATCAAAAAAATGTTTTTTCAACCACGAACTATTCTTCCAATACATCTAAATCAAAGAGCAATTGATCCTTTTGCAGTCAACCTCTCCATTTGTTATTTCATTGCCAACATCTTTCTAGTATTCGGTGGTGCCAGTGTGATGGTATTTATAGATTCGATGGATTTTCAGACAGGAATGAGTTCAGTAATTTCGTCGCTGATGAATATCGGTCCAGGATTTGGAGATGTTGGCCCTTCTGGAAACTATGCTCAAATTTCACCAACAGGGAAATGGTTTCTTGCCTGGCTAATGCTTGTTGGTAGGTTGGAAATGTTCTCAGTCCTCGTGCTTCTTTTCCCTTCTTTCTGGAAAAAATGATACACTTCACTGTCATTCGCAATTATTTTTTACACAGTTACTGAAAACATTATTATGAAAAGTTCTAATTTTTCAAATAACAGCATTTAACGACCTCTAGTATTTCAAGCTATTATTAATTTTGCCTTTTATCCTTTCCCCAGTGCACTTTTACCATCCTTTCAAGAGCTAGTTTTTGTAAATAGTAGCAACTATCCTTATGAATTGTGATCACTCTCTCTTTTGTGAGATAGCCCCGAATGGAGTGACTTTGGTTTGGAGAACAGCACTGTGCTATACGCGTATTGACATTGTCCATTCCATCTACAATAATCATGCTCACTGATGAAGGTACTGAAATTTTCTTTTTCTGAGTCTTAGCTAGAGCCCCTGGTTTTTCGGGTGATTCTAAAATTGAAGTCCTATTAGAACTATGGTCATCTGCAAACCATCTTCGGACTTCTTCACTGCGAATAAATCCCTCACCAATGGAAAAAAGGATATGCTCAAATTCTAGATTTTTTCGCAGACGTGATTCTTTTTCCATCCGCCCCTCTCGTACTATACGATTCAAATTAAGACCGTGATTTTTGAATTCCATTTCTAAGTTATCCCAACCCTCTTTGCGTCTTACTTCTCTGTTCCGCTCTTGCAAAGCATGTTTTATTTTATTACGTGCGTGACGAGTTTTTACAAACTCCAACCACTCTTTCCGAGGTTCCTGTCTAGATGATGTAAGAATTTCTACTGTATCCCCACTTTGCAGGTAACTATCGAGTCGGGCGATGTTACCATTAGTCTTTGCGCCAATCATGTGGTTACCAATTTCTGTATGAATTGCATAGGCAAAATCAACAGGAGTAGCATTTTGTGGAAGTTCCCTGATTTCTTTTGAAGGAGTCATTACATATATATTTTCACTAAACAAATCAATTAGAGGTACAGTTTCATTATACCACTCAGTTTTACTTTGTTCTAACGTTGAAACTTTAATGTTTTTTCCTTTTTCCACTATTGGCTTTTGACGTTTTTCCTTATAAAGCCAGTGTGCTGCAACCCCATATTCTGCCAAACGGTGCATATTATGTGTTCTGATTTGAATTTCAATTGGTCTTAAATATCTCAAAGGACCATTTTGTGTATCTGTAACAGTCGTGTGGAGAGATTGGTATCCGTTGGACTTTGGGTTTGCAATGTAATCTTTGAAACGATTTTTTATTGGAGTCCAGTTTTCATGAATAAAGCTAAGTGCGGCATAGCATTCATCAATACCATTTACCAAAACTCGAAATGCAATCAAATCTTGAATTCGATCAAAATTGTGATCGACTTTCTCAAGTTTTTGAAAAATCGAATAAAAACGTTTATAACGGCCAGAAACATCATGGGCGATTCCAGCCTTTGTTAAAACCTGACTAAGTTTTTTTGAAATAATTTTAACACTTTCAGAACGATCACTGCGTTTTCGAGCAATTTTTTTCTTCAGATTCTGGTAATTTGCATATTCCAACTGACGAAATGCTCGATCCTCCATTTCTGACTTGATCCAGAAAATTCCTAAACGTCCTGCTAAAGGAGCAAGAACATTCAGAGCTTTCCACGATGTTTCATCTCTCTCTCTCGGAGAAAGAGAGTCAAGTTGTTCCAATTGCTGAAGTTGCAATACCAGGAAAGCAGCCAGCAACTGGACATCACCTAGAACTGCCATCATCATACGAAGAGTAAGTTCTACCTGTTCAGAATTTTTTGGGCAAACTGAGAACTGCTGTACCTTTAGCATCCTCTGATAGAGAGGAACAGCATCTGATAAAGGACCCATAGAAAAACTTGACGTTTTGTTTCCATAGTCATTTGGTAAAATATCAGTTGCCTGATTTTGCAAAAACAACAAGGCAGCCTGGAGAATGACTGGACTCAAAGATAATTGTTCGAGTTTCTTAAAGAGTGATATCCCAATATCTGGATCACTCTGCTTCGAAAACCAGTTTTCAAAAATCTTGATTGCTTCGGGGCTTGTTAAAAATGCTTCCGGTATTACAGAACCTTTTACATCTGCAGAATCGACAATTGAGACAATCGCTGACATAATATCTTTCAAAATTTAAATTCTTAAAAGATTACCTTTCTGACGAATTCATAAAAAATTACAAAAGTCCTTGATCCATGAAATAGGTGTAAAGATTAACGTCAAATTGGACTCCCTGCTTCTTTTCTTGTTTGAAAAATTCTGAAATTTCTTCGGGAGATTTAACGAAAACAGCTATGAATTCACCAGGTTCGTTTTCTGGTTTTGGATTCAGGTTCTCAGTGACATTTTCATCAACATGAACATGTACAAAAGAAACCATTTCTGAAATAATTCCGGGTGAAGAAAACAATCTAGGACTTAGGTTTACGACTCTCCCTACATAACCTGTTTCTTCAAGAAGTTCGCGAATCGCAGTTGTTTCCAGCGATTCACCTGGATCAACCAAACCTGCAGGAAATTCCAAAATATAAGAATTTGTTGGCGGACGAAATTGCCGAATAATAATAAACCTTCCTGAAGGTTTCATTTGGGCAACAATAATTACTGCCTCAGTACGGTATTTACGATGCATTCCTTCCCATTTACGAATTTGCTTTTTGTCATCTTCATAGCTAAATTCTACAATTTCTGACCAGCTTCCACGGAAGAGGATTTTTTCATCAATAACGTGTGCTTCCCCTGCTTTTAGGGAACTATTACCTACGATATCTGACATTTAGATTCAACCGAAAAGTTTATAAAATAATTTTACAGCTAGTTTTGAAGTACAAGTTCCTTTTTAAAACGATAGTGCATTTTGTGACAATTACAATCCAAATTTGAAAATGTTTTGCGTTGTCTTTTGTTGATGTCTGCAATAACATTCGACTAATGAATATTAAATTTTTGAAATCAGATTTTTGAAACAAACACATCTATGAGAAATATCCGCTTAATTGTGATTGGGAAATCTCAGGAGCCTTTTGTTAAAGATGGAATAAGAGTTTATTTGAAAAAACTTTCACATTACATAAATGTTGATTATGTAGAAATTAAAACTACCAAGAATAATTACGGTACAACAGATCATTGGCGCCGTCAGGAAACGTGTAACTTGCTGAAGCACCTGGTTCCTACTGAATTAAATGTGTTTTTAGATGAAAGAGGAAAGCGTGAAACTTCAAAAAATTTGGCCAAATGGTTTGAAAAACAATTACCTCAAGGATGGCGTAGAGTTAACTTTTTTATTGGAGGTGCTTATGGGTTTGAAAAATCATTATTGCCTTCAGCTATCCATTTTTTAAGCCTATCTGATATGACTTTTACGCATCAAATTGCTAGATTAGTTTTACTGGAGCAACTTTATCGTGCTTTTACAATTATCCGTGGAGAACAATATCATCATGATCAAACTTAGATTTATGTCTTTCACATTCAAAAACTAAACTATGAAACGCTTAATCTTGATTTCACTCGTAATTCTGCTTCTTGGTAATATGGGTTATTTTGCAACACAAAATAGCCATAATGTTACACTTAACTTTTTTGGTAATTTTTCAATCCAACTATCAGTGTGGATGATCATGGCCGGTTCCTTTGTCGCAGGATGGGCGGTAACTGAGATTTGGCAGTTTATTTCACACCCTCAGCGTTTTGTACAGAGTTTCCTTGGCAAGTTTTCCCAGTATAAAGATAAAAAAAGGCGACAGATAACACAGAATTTTGAGAATGCATCTTTGCTTAGGGATCAAAAACAAGTAAGTAAAAGCTATCAAAAATTACTTAATCAAGAAACCCCGTTGTCGATCAGAGTAAAATATATTGAACAATTGCGTTACGTAAAGAACGCTGAAGAACTTCTCAAAAAATTTTCTGAACTACGTACAAATTTTCAGGGTAATTTGCAAGTTTTACTGCCCTACATGAAACTTGCCTGTGAGGTAAGTGAATGGGATCTTGCAGAAAGGTTAAGTCACGAAATTCTTCGGATAACTCCTGATCATCCAGATGCATTGGAAGGACTGCGGAAATTTTATATTTCAAGACAGGACTGGGTTGGCTGCATTTCGCAGGAAAGAGAATT
>CAZOTX010000108.1:0-5554 GCA_964582835.1 uncultured Pseudomonadota bacterium
TTTGATTTGATTGAATTAAAAGAAAAAATAGCTGTATTTTTAGATAGTTGTAATTGAGGATTTTTTAAAAAATTGAACGAACCTTTACATCCACTTAAAGTAGCTATGAGTATTTACGGATATACACGTTTAAACAATCATCGTCCAACTCCAGACAATTTGGACATACGAAACCAATCCAAAATCATTCTGAAATGGGGCAAAGAGCACGGTCTGGTGATTAAGAAGATTTTTCGTGATATTGAATCCAACAGTGCCAGCTTGGAACTCCCAAACTTAAAAAAACTTATCTCTCTGATTGATAAGGATAAAGTTTCATTGCTCATTGTTGTCCGTTTAGATAGATTAACTAGGTCAATTCGTCTTTACAAAAAATTACTTGATTTATTTGAGAAACATAAAATACGTTTTATTTCTATAACAGAAGGTTTGGATTCGAAAACAAAAAATGGAGAAATGGTTTTTGAAGCACTAGGTATAATGGCGTTGTGGGAAGCAAAATCAATTCCTGACCGGACCCGAGAAATGATTGAGCGAAAACGTGAAATTGGTGAACGCGTGGGACATGCTCCTTTTGGTTACACTTATCAAAATAAACGACTGACGCCAGTAGAAAAAGAACTAATTATTTCCAGACTTATACGAGAAAAGCGAGAAGATGAAAATTTCAGCTACCACAAGATAGCTAAATTTCTCAATGGCAAAAGGTTAAGGGCAAAGCGAGGAGGTCGCTGGTATGCAGAAACAATAAAGGTAATTTGTGAAAATCCTCTTTACAAACGTACTTCGATCATCAAAAAAGAGTTGTTTTAACGATAAGGAGAGTGAGGCCCAAATTCTTTAATCCCTTGATTTATCGACGCCTTTTCTTCTTCAAGAAATTTTGAGACTAAGCTATGGAATCCAGGATGCTCGAAACAATGTGCGCTGTATGTAATCTCAGGAAGGAAACCTCGCTGAATTTTGTGTTCTCCTTGAGCGCCTGCTTCGTACAAACTAAATCCTTTCCGAATAGCATATTCTATAGGCTGATAATAACATAGCTCAAAATGTAAACTCCGATAATTTCCTTTACAACCCCAATACCGCCCATAAAAACAGTTTCCATTTTTAAAATTAATTGTTCCAGCAACACAATCTTCCTCGATGTAAGCAAGAAAAAGAACCAACCTGTCTCTCATAGTATTATGAATACGGGAAAAAAAGTCTTTTGAAAGATAGGGATGTCCCCACTTTTTTTTAGATGTAGAAAGATAAAATTCATACATGTAATTAATATGTTTCTTCAAAATATCATTTCCTTCGAGCACTTCCACCTTGATCATTTGCTGTTGAATTTGTCTGCGTTCCCTGATAATTTCCTTTCGGCGTTTGTGTTTTAAGCTTCCTAGGAATTCATCAAAATTCTGATAAAAATTGTTTTTCCAATGAAACTGGAAACTGTACCGGATTAGAAAACCCATAGACTCAAATACTTGCAACTCTTCCAAAGTAATGAACAAGAAATGTAAAGAAGAACATTTTTTTTTACGCATACATAGAAGTACTTCTTCTAAGAGTTTCTTCCTGATCATGTTTACATTCGCTTCGGGGTGAACTAGCAATTTACTCCCGGTTGCTGGTGTAAAAGGTATCGCAGAAACTAATTTTGGATAATAATTCAAACCATACTGCTCATAAGCATTTGCCCAACCCCAGTCAAAAATATATTCGCCGTATCCGTTATATTTTTCGTAAAGGCAAACGGCTCCCAGCAACCGCTTTTTTTCCCACAAAGTAAGATGGCAAGGTAACCATCCTGAAACTTCACCAACACAACCACTCTCTTCCAGAGCATTCAGATAGTTATGCTCTGAAAAGGGGAACTCGGTACCAGCTAAGGAACTCCATTGTTTGTTAGAAACGTATCCTATCTTAGACTCAAACTTTGGTTCCACAAATTTTATTTTGCTAAAAAAGTTAAAGATTAAAGGATGATAACAGTAGGAAATTTAGAAAAAATTAATTAGAACTCGTTAATCACTATAGATTTGGAGTATGTACATAAACAATCTTGTTGTTACGTACATAACTTACAATTTGAAGTGAAGTTTTTTTTATGGTCGGAACAGATTTTATAAAAACAGCTTGAAAAGGAATCATTGGGGATTGAGGAAGGAAAGTATTTAAAGATTGACCTTCATCTTTCATTACTTCTGATGAGTTAAGTATTTCAAATTTTGAGGAATGACGGAGTGATTTGATATCCAGTGGGCTCATGGATTCTAATTGTTCGTCTGACAAAATATTCCCTGCATAGGTAAAGTGGGTTGTAATTAGACGTTGTTCATCATCAAATGCAATAGCCTTTAATTGAATTTTTTTGATCTGGTCAGACTCATTGAATGTGTTGCTAATAGAACCTTCTACAACAAATACCGGTAGACGGTTATATCCATTTTCTACCAATCTTGCTTCAAATTCACCTTCAAACTCCAGTCGATGCACATTTCCGCCAAACAACTGGTAAAAAATAGCTGTATCCAGTAATTTTAGATGCCCTCCTATTATGGCAAGAGCTGTAAAACCCATTACCATCAACATTGAGAGCAATACAAATTTTTCATGAAAACCAAAGTTAACTATAGATCGAACAACAGTTTTTTCGGCACTTGAATTTAATTTTTCAACCTTTTCCTGATGTGTCTTTCCTCTGTCCAATTTTGACAATGTTTTAGTTTGGAATTTTTGAACTTCATGGTTCTTAAAAAATTTTCTTTCTCTATTTACTAATATTTCTGATACTTTTTTTCTTGGGTCATTTTTCTTATGAGATTTTTCCAGGAAAATTTTTTTTGATCTGATTGACGAAGGTCTTTTAACTCCAAGCTCATCAAGTATAGAAGTTGCAACATCAGCTGCAGAATTTTTGGGTTTTTGTTTTAATGAGTCTAGTGACAAGCCTTTATTGTGGATACTCACGGGAGTTCTTTTAGTTGAATTTATAGAAAACTTTTTTGATTTTTTTGATAGCATTTAATATGGTATTATTTTTTAGACAAATTAAGACAAAGTTTTTCAAAATTATAAATTATCTTAACCTATATTTTCTGAGAATGTTAAGCTTATGCTAATTCTCACATTTAAAGTTGAAAAAAGCAAGGTAACGCTAAAATTTTAGACGAAATTTTTAACTTCCTGTGAGGACACCTAAGAAAATAAATTGGGGTTTATTATAATCCGAATCGTTCAATGGAAAGGCTACTTCAATTTTTAAAGGTACTTGGAACAATGAAGCGGTATCCAGAGTCCACTCAAGACCTATACCTGCATTTTCCCGGTGTTTTGAATTTTCGTATGAAATATTTTCCGACCATATTTTGCCCTGATCATAGAACATAGTGCCCTGTATTTTAAAGGCACTTAATATTCCCCACAAAGAATTCGTGATTAATGGGAACTTGAAATCCAATCTTGAAGCCAATAGATAGTCGTCACTCAAATCTGTTTGTTGAGGATATCCTCTTAAAACGGTGGGACTTCCCAGTTGAAATTTTTTTTGCAGAGGAGATTCCCCGGAAGTAGTAGCGTGAATAATGTCAAACTCAAACCATTTCCGGTGTCCTACCCGTAATATTTGTCCTAATTTTGCTTGGCTGCGGACATAAGCAAAATCACTTCCCATTTCCAGAGAAGGCTGTTCGTTCCAGATGTTCCAGTTAATTTTATAGGAATCCCACGGACTGAAAGCACCGGTATGTTCTAACAAAAAAGCATTCGATTCTCCCGTTTCTATTACATCATTTTTGTCAGGATTACTACCTGCCGAAAAAAGAATTTCTCTCGAAAAACTGGAGTGGAACTCATACTCCAATTCATGTGGATTATTTGAGTTTTTGTATGTGCCTCTGATTCCATGGGAACGGACACCACCATATTCACGGGCACTTACCCCAGCCTCCATTCCATAAAATCCCAAATTTTCAGTGTCAAGATCAAAAATGTAGAGTCCTCGTTTATTTTTCGAGCCATATCCAGGAATTGCATAAATACTATAGTCATCAAATCTGTATCTTATTCCTACTCCAACAGAATTTCCATCGAAGGCATTGTTTCCAAAACCAGGAACTATAAGTACCAAATGTTCTCGTTGTTTTTTCCAGTCAAAACCAAAACGAATACGAAAAAATCTATAAGAATGATTATTGATTCTCGATGTTTCCAGCAAAAGTTCGTCCGGATCAAGCGAAAATTTTTCTGGAAAACTCGAAGTTTGAAAGAAAATTTTATCCCGATTCTTAATTCCTGGTACCAGTTTGCGAATTTCACTGCCGTCTTTTGTCTTTAGTGAAACTACCAGCGGCATCTGAGCGAGACCGATTTTTTTAACAATTACTTCAGTCTCATACATCCCATTAGGCAAAGTCCTAGTAGTTGATTCTCCAAAACTGTAATCTAAAGTTTTTACGGAGTAAAACCACTGTGAGAAAAACCATTCCAATGATTCTTTCCCATCTACATTATAGAGATTCTGGTCAAGGAATGGAGGATCCCTCAACCGGTTAAATGTAAATTTCTCCATTGCTTGCTGAAATTCATCCAGTTCAATTACATTTTGTTGATAATTTTGGGCAAAGAATCGCATACCTTTTTGAAATGACTTTTTTCCGATTATGAATTCTAGCATGTTAAGAACCGTTGCAGTCTTATAAGTTAGTGTCTGCAAATATTTTTGAGAGTCAGGGTTTTTTCGGAAAGATGAAATGATGGGATATCTGAATTTTGGTGAAACGGAGTTTGCCATTTTTTCAAAAAAATGATCACGATAACGTGGATTTAACCAGTCAGGGGCATCAAAAATACCAGCATTCTGTCCAAAATGATATTGAAAAAAACGCAACCCCAAAAAAGCTGGAATCCCTAAATTAAGCCATTGTTGGGTATCCTGATTGCTCCAGACCGATTCGCCAAACCAAATTTGCGCAAGTCGACGCGTCAAAAATCCAAGAGCCTGCCGATCGAGGAATTCCGATCTTTTGTAGTTTGGCAGGGGAACAAGGACCAAATTGTTCAAAACTTCTACCTGTTCATATTCTGTTTCAACTGCAATAACCCTTATAGATTCCCAGGGAGGATAAAGTCCATAACGAGAATGCATAAATGATAAAAACTTTGCACTCCAATTGTGTAAATGTTTTGCTCTTTGCTCATGACCTCCGAAGTAGAATGAGGTTAGTTGGTAATAAGTCTTTTCATTAGGATTCTTTGAATCATTTGCCAAAAAGAATTTTTCTTTATTTCCAAATAATTGTTCATGCATTTTGGAGAAAATCAATGGGAAGTATTTTATCGGTTTTTTTGTAACTGAAAGAGTTACTGTTTGTCCGGGTGAAAGTTTTTGATGACCCGGGGTAGTGATTAATGTCCCTGCCTGAACTGCTTTCCAGATAACCTCAAATGTGGCAGGTGAGGGTTGATCTTCGGTAGTTTCCCATGATTTTTCATTCAATCCTGCATTTTCATTCCAAATTAAGAGTTTTGGATGCCAATTTACAGCCATCAACATGCCGTTGAC
>CAZOTX010000109.1:0-5546 GCA_964582835.1 uncultured Pseudomonadota bacterium
AAAACACGGTTTGTCAGACCGTGTGAAGTGTCATCTACAAAATCCTTACAAAGTTCTACAGCCTCGTTAATGACAACACTGTGAGATGTTTCTGGATGGTGATAAAGTTCATAGACAGCCAGACGTAAAATATTTCGGATAGTGGTTGAAAGACGATTCAACTTCCAGTGTTCGAGATTTCTTCGCAAATAACGATCAATGTGTTTGCGATGCTTTAGTGTCCCTACGACCAATTTCTGTGCAAATTCTTTTATTTCAGGACTTGTTTCTAGTTGATCCAAAAAACGATCAACATGTTTCATAGCTTTACTTTGAAGCAGTTCCGCCTGATAAAGTGCCTGAAGTGCATATGATCTTGCTTGGTGACGCATATTTTTTCAGGTTGTCAGTGCAACATGTAATTTTTGAACTAGTGCCTGATTGTAACCATGTGAGGTCATATTAGCAACAACTCTACCACGCAATGGATAGCCCAACAGATAGAGATCGCCAATGAGATCCAAGATTTTGTGGCGTACAAATTCATCTGGATAACGCAAGTCTGTATTGATGACTTTTCCTTCATGCATGATTATATGTGAATCAAGATAACCGCTGCCAACAGTTCCTTTTTTTTGGGCTATGTCGATATTCTCGAAAGTATTAAAAGATCTTGCAGGAGCAATATCAATGTCGAATGAATCCTTTTCAGCATTAAAAGTCAGTTTTTGCTCACCAATAGGAGCGTCATAATCAACACGCATTTTAACCTCAAAGCCTTCAAAAGGCTCCACATAGAGAAATTTTTCATCTTGTTTTTTACGTCCCACCTGAATTGGCTCCATAACTACAGCATCTTTCGCTTTAGCATTCTGATCAAGTATCCCAGCTTTTTTGATAAGTTCACTAAAATCATTTGCTGAACCGTCAACGTTCGGAATTTCCTCATCAACTTTAGCCAAAACATTCGAGATCCCTGCCATATGTAAGGCCGCCAGCAAATGTTCAACGGTTCGTACACGTCTATTTTTTCGTGCCAAAACAGTCGAATTTGCACTAAAAGATTGCTTTGCTACAGATTGAGAAAAGTTTTCAATATTTGTAATATGTGCATGTAAAGATGTATCATCCAAAGTTTGAAAAACAATCCCAGAATTTGGATCAAGCGGGCTTAAAATAACTCCTGTGTTCCTTCCTGTCAAAAGTCCTTTACCATTCAAAACAACATTGCCTTTCAAAGTACGCTGTGGTTGCTCAGAATCTTGAAGTTGTACTGCCCCAGAAGGTATTATGGGATTAATAATCTTTGCTACTTCAAGTAGGGTATCTGAGGCCAGATCTTTAGTTTTATTTTGAGATTTATTGGAAAGAACAACAGAAATTTTGTCTAGTAAAATTTCAAGTCGGATTGGTTTTTCCAAAAAATCCACAGCCCCTAATTTTATCGCATTAACAGCAGCATCAATTCCCGCATGTCCACTCATCATAATTACAGGAATATACGGATGAGTTTCACTCAATCTACCGAGTATTGCCATTCCATCCGTTCCAGGGAGCCATATATCTAGTAAAACCAGGTTTGGAGTTTGTTTCTCTAGTTTTGAATAAAAATCATCAGAGTCACTGCAGGTTATCACTGGATAACCTTCGTCCGAAAGAACATTTTCAAGTGTTTCCCGAATCGCCGATTCATCGTCTACTACGCAAATAATTTGTGATTTAGTCATATAATTGATTTTTTGATGCTTATTCT
Source organism: uncultured Pseudomonadota bacterium (assembly GCA_964582835.1). Lineage (GTDB taxonomy): Bacteria > SAR324 > SAR324 > SAR324 > NAC60-12 > Arctic96AD-7. The sequence continues at coordinate 1,733 of CAZOTX010000109.1, forward strand.
GGTTTCAACAGTTCAAAATTGATAATTCAAGCGTTGACCTACATGAAGTTTTAGTTCACTTGCATGCCCAGCGTTAATTTCCAAAACAAAATTGCAAACTACAGGAGGACTCATTATCGGTGGACTGTCTCCTGACTTTACTGGCTGGACATCCCTGAGAATGTGAACAATTTTGTGATTATCTAGCCAAACGATATCCAATGGGAATTTCATATCTTTCATCCAAAAACGATGATGTTTGCGTTTTTCGAATACAAACAACATGCCCCAGCCATTTTTTAAACCAGAACGTTTGCCCAGTCCTAAGCTTCTTTTTTCAATGGTGTCTGCGACTTCAACATAAATTTTCTTTTCTGTGGAAATTGCGATAATCGCATGAGCATAATCCTGAATTCCTGCAAGTGCCTGGGTACTGCCAAGGGAAAAAAACAAATAAAAACCAAAATAGCGTAGAAAAATAGACGACGTAAAATCATTCCCCATAATTTGCGAGTTTTGTTAGCCGTTTTTTAACCATTTTCTGTTTAAGCAGAGGTAAATGATCAATGAATAAAACCCCATTCAAATGGTCGATTTCATGCTGCAGACAAACGGACATCATATCTTCTGCTCCCATTTTTTGGATATTACCAGTAGTATCCTGATATTCAATAGTTATTTTTTTTGCACGATCAACTTTAGCCCTAAAATCAATCACACTCAGGCAGCCTTCTTCAGATACAGTGATACCCGATTTTTCCAAGATTTTAGGATTGATAAAAACATGAGGCTCACGAAGCTCCGTGTCTTCCTCCCCACTTTTTAAATCAATTACAATTATTTTTTTTAGAATACCTGCTTGAACAGCCGCCAAACCTATTCCTCCTGAAAAGTACATTGTTTCCAACATTGATTGTGCAGTATCTTCAAGGTCTTGATCAAAAATTTTTACTGTCTCAGCCTTTTGCCTTAAAACTGTATCTGGAAAAGTATGAATTTTTAAAAGTGCCATTTCTGTCTTTAAAATTGAAAATACGCTACTAATTCTGAGAATATAGATTCGTTATCATGATTTTAACCAAACTGGATCCCAAACACAACATGTGAAGCATAAAAAATGACATCGCATATGCTTTGTCTTGAGAATAAGAAAATTTTTGATCTAATATTTTATATCATTAACTATTAAAAAACACTTAAAATATTATTATGAGGACCTCATGAATACAGGATTTTATACTAATCCAATTTATCTTGAACACGACACAGGAGCACATCCTGAAAACGCAAATCGTTTGAGGGCGATAAAACAAAAACTTGAATCAGAAGGATTATTTGAACAATTAATAAAGCATATAGGACGTCCTGCAACATCAAAGGAAATAAACTTATTACATTCTGAGAAATTGATTTCCGCAGTCGAGGCTGCCGCTGAAAGTGAAGCCAATACACTCCACTCACCTGATTGCATTATTTCTCCACAAACTTTTAATGCGGCTGCGTATGCTGTGGGTTCAGTACTGGACGGAGTTGTTGAGGTAGCTGAGCGTAGGCTTGACAACGCATTTTGTGCAGTTCGTCCACCAGGGCATCATGCAGAAACTGATTCTGCAATGGGTTTTTGTTTTTTCAACAACATTGCCCTAGCAGCAGAATTTTTGACAAGAGAAATGGGATTCAAAAGGGTTATGATTTTTGATTTTGATGTTCATCATGGAAACGGTACACAGCATTTCTTTGAGGAACGGTCAGATATATTTTTTGCTAGTATCCATCAGGATCCACGTACTATTTTTCCAGGAACAGGTTTTGCCTGTGAACGAGGTAATGGAGCAGGTACAGGATTTACTCTCAATATCCCCGTTTCACCAGGAGTGGGTGATGAGGAATATATACAGATTTTTTATAATCAGGCTCTACCTACTTTAGTCGAATACAAGCCGGATTTTGTATTGATTTCTGCCGGATTTGACGCACACCTTGATGACCCTTTGGCATCTCTTAATCTCACAGAAAGAACTTTCAAAGAATTAACTAGGGAACTGAAAAAGGTGGCTGAGCAGTATGCAGGTGGCAGAATTATGAGTTCGTTGGAAGGTGGATATAATCTAAATGCCCTCGCATCATCCGTACAGGAACATATTTTAGTATTAAACGCAGAGGATTAATTGAAGCTAATCCCCTATTGCTAATTTTATTATTTGATTATTTTTTCAGAATTCTTTGGTATTTTATAGTTGCTGTTGTATAGAAAATACGGGATCCCTCCCAATAGAAATACAGCAAGCTGGACAATAATAAAGAGATTGAAAATGTCTGCACCCCCGGATAGACCTACAAGCTGATAAAGTGACTCAAATGCAACATGTCCGATGCCAATTCCTCCAGGGGCAATAGGAATGGCTACAGTTATTAAACCAATCGGCATTATAAAAAACTGGGTTGCCAATTCCATTTCCTTAATGCCAATCAAATGTGAAACCTGAATAAAAATAAGTGAAATTAATGAGTGAATACACATGGATAATAATAAGGTTAAGAATAAGGTTTTTTTTTGATGTTGATAACTTTTGAATGCGGTGTAGACTTTGATGCTGAATTTACTTCCAGGCATAATCTGAAAGAGTCGAAGGAAAGGATCGTGATTTTCCTTAAAAGGATATAAGGCAATCGTATAAAAAAACATTGTTCCCACAAATAGTGCGACAATTATCCCTGCCAAGCTGTGAAGTCGTTCTTGAGAAATAATTAGCTCAAAATTAAATACAAGTGCAAAAAATGCTATTACAATTAGACCTGACAATCCCACAAACCTGTCAATCAACAGCGTCATAAAAGATTTGGTACGCCCCTCTTCATTTAGTGCTTTAATAACATAATAGCCTTTGACTACGTCTCCCGTAACTGCACCAGGAAGTGTTGTGTTGAAAAAATTGCCAATCCATGTCAGAACAAAAGCTTGTCTCGGATTAACTCGTATGCCAATCGCACGCAATAATAACCACCAGCGTATTGATGCCATAGGCACCACTAAAAAAATGAGTATTCCAAACATAATCGCAAGAATTTCTGGGGCCTCCTGGAAGAGAAACAATTTTTCAAAATTTAACCGGCCACTCTGGACAAGGTATATTAAAATAGATCCAACGATAACAATTTTCAGTAATGTCAGCAGAAATTTTTTCATTTTTTTGTCAAAAATTATCAACCCAACAAACAAGTAACACCAATATACCTTCCGCAAATAAAAGTCTCTTTCGAATCTGGTAACAACTCCAGCAGTATACCAGAATTAGCAACAATGAAAAGCTTATACAGAAAAATACAGACCAGATCCAGCTATGAATTAGCAAGACTGATCCTGTGTACCAAAGGCCATGTGCGATTTCATTATAGATCATCCTTAATCCTATAATGGACTTGCATTCACGGCAACGTCCTTTACTTAAAATAAAAGACACAATAGGGATATTTTCAAACCATTTGAGCTTATGACCACAGGAAAAGCAAAAAGAACGTGCCGGTTGGAATAAATTTAAGGATTGATCCTCGAGTTGCTGTTTCAGGAAAGGTGAAATTTCTGATGCATTTAACAAACATAATCGTCTCGGTTTATCTGCAAACTGAAGAGGGAGCCGATCAAGGCAAACATTTACAAAACTTCCGATTATCAGGCCCAGCAAAGTCCAAAAACATATTTCATAACTCAAATTTCATGCTCCAGAACTGTTTATTTCATTGATCTTAGAGGTAATTCAAAACATCGGATGAGTCTTCAAAATTTTTTAAACTATTAGGGCTCCATGTCAATTCCATCATTTTTTGTATTCTCTGG
>CAZOTX010000110.1:0-5543 GCA_964582835.1 uncultured Pseudomonadota bacterium
AAGAGTTACTAACGGAGGAAGTACCTGAAATTTGCAAAAAACTGGAGGTAATTTTAAAAGATCTTGCACTTAAAACAAGTGAAGAATTTATCTTTAAAAGATCGGATTGATGTTAATCTCGTTCTGTACATTTAAGGACGGAACAAGGTTACAAATGGTATTCTTAAAGAGAGTAAAATTTTGCTTGAAAATTTACGTTCAAAAAAGATATTTTTTGAGTGCGGAAATACTTTCGACATTCTGTTGAAGAAGAGACTGTAAAGTATTGAAGTTTTAACTAGTTTTTATCAAATAAAAATTATTTGAGCTATCACAAAGGCAATAAAAAGGAGTAACCCAAACACAGCAATAGAACCAGATGAGAGGAAGCTAGCCTCCGATTTTGCCATCAAAGAATTAGTTCGTTTTTCACTTGCGGGACGAATTGTCCTAGGTGAAACTTTTATTGGGTTGATTTTGGGGGGCATAATTTGTACTGGTTAATTGCTAAAATATTCGTTTGTGGTTCTATTTATGAATTTGCAAATTTAGAACCAACTTTCTAAAAACATTTAAATAATTGATTTTTTACCAAACATCTTAAAGACGGCTTTGTCTGTTACGTAAATAGTGATCGGTTAAAACCAGATTTATCATGGCTTCGACCATTGGAACGGCTCTCGGTAAAACACATGGATCGTGGCGACCTTTGGCTTTCAGTTTTACTAGCTCGCCTTCACGAGTAACAGTATCCTGTTCCAAGTTAATCGTTGCGGTGGGTTTAAAAGCAACCCTTAAATCTATTTCTTCACCATTTGAAATTCCACCTTGAATTCCACCTGATTGATTTGTGCTGGTACGGATGTTTCCATCTCGCATCACAAAAGCATCGTTATGTTCTGAACCTTTCAACCTCACTGAATCGAAACCCTGTCCAAACTCAACACCTCTTGTAGCTGGGAGTGACATTAATGCTTTGGCTAAATCTGCAGTTAGTTTGTCAAAAACTGGTTCACCTAACCCTGCAGGTACATTCCGAACAACAGCCCTAATAATTCCTCCAACACTATCTCCGGATTTTCTAACTTCATGAATAAGTGCGATCATAGCTTCAGAAGCTTCCGGATCTGGACAACGAACAATGCTAGCTTCAATTTTTTGTTCGTTAACAGATGATTTTTTGATTGAAGATTTTATTTCATTGATTTGCTCTACCCAAGCTGTTGTTTGTATATTATTCCATTGTTGAAGTAATTTCTTAGCGATTGCACCGGATGCCACTCTTCCGACAGTTTCACGTGCACTTGATCTTCCGCCTCCCATCCAGTCTCTGAAACCATATTTCTTATCGAAAGTATAATCGGCATGGCTAGGTCGATACAAATCTTTGAGGTGTTCATAATCATGTGACTTCGCATCTTCATTTAAAACCATTACAGAAATTGCTGTGCCTGTAGTTTGTCCCTGAAAAACTCCTGAAAGAATCCTGGCAGTATCGCTCTCCTTACGTTGTGTTGTAATTTTGCTTTGCCCGGGACGTCTTCTGTCCAACTCATATTGAAGATCATCTTCACTCAAATGCAGTCCCGAGGGACATCCGTCGATGACTACTCCAACTCCTCCTCCATGAGATTCACCCCAGGTAGTTATACGAAATAAATGTCCAAAACTGTCACCCATATTTTTCTCAAATAAGTTTTCTTAGCAGATCGTGCCAGTGTTTAAGTCATGCCAGCATATCAATTTAACTTGTAAGGTGCAAGAGACTTACCCGCGATATCTTGCATATTTAGAAGGTTTACATTAGAATTATTAAAAAATTTGGTATAGCTGAAAAAAATTTTCTATAGAAAGCATTCCTGTTAAGTGAAACCATTACACAAATCTAGTCCAAAATGGATTATGTTCAGTTCTATGGGGTTGGAATTGGGGTTATCTGTTGTTGTAGGTTTTCTGATTGGAAGTTGGCTGGATCAATGGTTGGAAACAAAACCCTGGTTTTTGTTAGTGTTTGGATTATCTGGAATTTTTGCGGGTTACAGGAGTATTTTTCGTTTGGTCAAAAGGATTCAGTCTGAATCTAAGCAGGAACAAGATTCGACATCTTCTTCTTAAAACTACGTTTGATGGAAGAAGCTGAAAACAATTAAGACAAAAATTTTATAAAATGGTGTCCCAAAAGAAAAAATTTATTTTACGGTTGCATGAATACCGATACAAAATCAGATACAACTTCATCTGAAGCCCAGGAAAATCTGGATTTAGGGAAAAAATCCTATCGTATAAAACAGGCGGACTTATTTCGAAATTTACTTTTGAGTGTCAGCATAATTATTATTGCAGGCGTATCTATTTTCCAACTTGACCTCATACCTGGTGTTATGTTAGGATGTACGGTTGTTGGATTTAATTATTACTGGACTGTAAAGTTTGTCCAAAAGTTGTTGCTAGAACGTAAGTTTTTCATACTGGATTTACTATTTATATTTTCGAAATTCGGGATTTCAGTTATGGTTTTGTTCGGAGCAATGACATACTTGCAACTATCACCAATCGGATTGCTAATTGGACTTTCCAATGTTGCTCTTACTACAATATTTTACTCTTTTGTCAGGGTATTGAATCCTCAATAATTTGTATAGATCAAAATTATTAAAGAATGAAAAAACTTCTTGCTCTGATTAATGTTTTTTTGCAGACCAGCACCTTTGCTGTTGCTTCTGAAGGAGGATTCACCTGGTCCCATTTTTTGTTAGGCTGGTTAGAACATGCACTGGTAGAAATTGGAATTGACCCAGTTCCAATATTGGATATGCTTTTGGTAGCAATTATGTTGGTAGCTTTTGCATTTTTTGCTGGTAAACCATTCAGAAAAGTAGATATGCTTGAGCCTTCTGGACATACAGGTCTTTCAAACTTTGCAGAAGTTATTGTTAGTGGGATTCAGAGTTTTTTGAGCGGAACCATCCGCCATGGTGTTGGAGCACGTCCCATACTTCCATTACTGGGAACTTATGGTTTATTTATTTTGCTACTCAACCTCGCTGGTCTGGTACCTGGTTTCAATCCACCTACAGATCAATTTAATGTTACAATTGCCTTTGCAGTCATTATATTTCTTATGACCCACTTTTTAGGTATTCGTCAGCATGGAACCAGATATATAAAACAGTTTTTGGGACCCATGCCTATACTTGCGCCACTGATGTTTCCTGTTGAGGTAGTCAGTCATTGTGTGCGCCCACTTTCCCTCTCAATCCGTCTATTTGGGAACATGACTGGAGATCATAAAGTTGTCATGATTTTCACCTCAATCCTAGCTGTCGGACTGCCTATTCCATTTATGGGTTTGGGAATTTTGGTGTCAGTGTTACAAGCATTTGTATTTGTTTTGCTGTCTGCCATTTATTTTGAACTCGCAATGAGTGAAGCTCACTAATTGCGTTGATTTATTTAACATCAAATAAGGATGTCATGAAAAAATTATTATTGTTGATGTTGCTATTGTCAGCGAGTTTTCCTCTGTATGCAGCAGAAATGGGAGAAATGGCTACATTTGGAATTGCTCTAGGTGCCGGATTAGCAATTGGACTTGCAGCTCTTGGTGGAGGAATTGGACAGGGTATTGCGATGATGGGTGCTTTGGAAGGAATTGCCAGGAATCCGAACGCATACGACAAAATTTTTACACCAATGATTATTGGTTTGGCACTGATCGAGTCACTCGTAATTTATGCACTTGTGATTGCATTTATGTTACAAGGTAGAATCTAAAACTCTCCTTTTCTGCGGCTCTCAACGGGCCGCAACTCCCACCTTTCGTTTATTTCCTGCTAAATTTGATTTAGAATGCTGACCAAGATTGTTATATCATTGAGTTTAACTTTTTCAATTTTCCAAAATCAAGACCCTGTAAGGCTCAAGAATGAATATCATGAAACCTTGTCTACATATTCCTATAGTAGATGAAAATTTTTAGATCTTGAATTAATTAGAGTAAGCTAAGTAACCAAAAAATATTTTGCTGCAAATTTTACAGAATTGAATCAATCTATGATTTTTTCTGGAAAAGTATGTTATTAATAAATTTTTATCAATATATATGTTTCTCAGGAAAATGAACATTCTCTAGAAAAAATTCCATTAAAAATCGATAAAAATTCTAAACTAAAAGTATGTTATAAAGGAAACTATATTTTTTATAATTTTTAGCGACCTACCTACTTTTTTGAGGACAAATGAAAAAAGTTTTGGTAGGTTATGTTTGATATACTGTCAACAAAAATTTCTTATTAGGAGAACGATATGAGTGAACAGCAAATTTTCGAAATCCCGGTATCTGCAAAAGAAAAAGCATGGGTTAGCAATGACACTTATTTGGAAATGTATAAGGAGTCTGTGAATGATCCAAAATCCTTCTGGGATAAACAAGCGGAACGTCTTGACTGGTTTAAAAAGTGGGATAAGACTCTTGATTGGGACTTTAACAAGGCCCATATTCGTTGGTTCGAAGGTGGTAAAATTAATGTTTCTTATAATTGTCTGGATCGGCACCTAGAAACACGAGCTGATCAAGCAGCACTTATTTGGGAATCGGATGATCCAAATGTTGACAAAACCTTCACATATAAAGAACTGCATGCAGAGGTGAGCAAATTTGCGAATGTGATGAAGAGTCGAGGTATAAAAAAAGGTGATCGTGTAATGATTTATATGCCAATGATTCCCGAACTTGCTATAGCGTGTTTGGCCTGTACCAGAATTGGCGCCGTACATTCGGTAGTCTTTGGTGGATTCAGCTCGGAAGCCCTCAAAAATCGAATAATGGATTGTGATGGGGTAATGCTGATTACGGCCAACGCGGGAGTTCGTGGAGGAAAAAGTATTCCTCTCAAGCAAAATGCTGATGAGGCCATGGAAGGTACCGGAACAAAAACCTGCATAGTGGTCAAACATACAGATGACAACTTTGAGATGCTGTCTGAAAGAGATTATTTTTGGAATGAAGAAATGGCTTCTATCCCTGAGGAGTGTCCTCCAGAAGAAATGGATGCTGAAGACCCACTTTTTATTCTTTACACTTCTGGTTCAACCGGTAAACCCAAGGGTGTTTTGCACAGTTCCGCGGGATACTTGGTATACACTTCACTAACTCATCAATATGTTTTTGATTATCATGATGGTGATATTTACTGGTGTACTGCTGACATTGGGTGGGTCACTGGACACAGTTATATCCTTTATGGACCACTTGCTAATGGAGCAACGACATTGATGTTTGAGGGGATTCCTAATTATCCTGATTTTGGGCGTTTTTGGGATATTTGCGAAAAACACAAAGTCAACATTTTCTACACAGCACCTACTGCTATTCGGGCAATTGCCAAAGAAGGAGATGAAATGGTCAATCAAAGAGATTTAAGCAACCTTCGTTTGTTAGGTACGGTTGGAGAGCCGATAAATCCTGAAGCCTGGTTGTGGTATAATCGAGTAGTTGGTCGTGGAAAATGTCCTATTGTTGATACATGGTGGCAAACTGAAACAGGTGGGATAATGATTACCCC
>CAZOTX010000111.1:0-5532 GCA_964582835.1 uncultured Pseudomonadota bacterium
AATGAATTTCATGGAAACAATCATGAATTAACTATATACGTAAAAAGTCTTTCATAATTTAGAATTTGTTGTGATCAGTCAAAACGATTTTATAGTTTTTGCACATCGGATAAATGACCTGAAAAAGGATTTCATTTTGATTACAGGCTTTCCTGTATCTTTAATTCCATTTCGGTACATTACAGACTGCTTGCTGATCAGAAGGATTTGGACAATTTAATAGAGAGTTTCGTTTAACATTTTCAGGATAACGTGGAGATTGACCATGTAGTTATCATTATTCGTGAGGTTTTTTCATTGAGATATCTCTGGATTCGCATTTGGGTAACTGCTTTTTTCCAATAAGTAGTACAGGCAAACTCTTAGGATCAATTTACGTAAAAATATGATTTGAATTTTGGCACAGTTTGGAGAAGAAGTTCATCAGGAAGAAGAGTCTTAAAGTTTGATGACCTGTGGGTCAATAGTTGCTTGAAGATTGTTCTGTACTGGTCGAACAATCCCGTGGAGTCGTTGTCGATTGCACTAATGTAGTTTTTTTGTTTTGAAAGGATGGAACTGCTTGAATAGTTCAATCTTAAATATTTATAATTTTGAAGGATAATGAAAAAGATTGCATCGACAACAGAGTCTACTGATTACAAAATCATCTCCTTTAAATCTATTAGCGAGAAAGTGATACAGTGGCGTGAAGATGGCCGAAGCCTAGTTTTCAGTAACGGTTGTTTTGATTTGCTGCATGCGGGACACGTGAGGTACTTGCAGGCCGCATCAGCCTTTGGTGACATTTTTATCCTGGGTCTTAATTCTGATTCTTCTGTCCGGAAATTAAAAGGTCCCTCTCGTCCATTCATGACCCAAGCTGATCGTGCGTTTTTACTCAGTGCAATGGAAGCAATCGATTGTGTTGTGATTTTTGAAGAAGAAACTCCTGCACGACTAATAGACACAGTGATCCCGGATGTTTTAGTAAAAGGAGGAGACTATACTGCAAAGAAAATAGTTGGATATGAAACTGTTACAAAAAATGGTGGTAGGGTGGAAATAGTTCCCTTTTTAGAAGGGAAATCCTCATCTAGTATCATAAAATTAATAATGGAGCAAGGATGATTGTTGTTACTGGTGGAGCCGGATTTATCGGAAGTAATATTGTCAAGGGACTGAATGATCTTGGAGAAGAAGATATACTGGTTGTCGACAATTTGAGCAACGCTGAAAAGCATCTAAACCTGAACAGTTTGTTAATTGCAGATTATCTAGATAAAAATGATTTTTTGAAAAACCTCAATAAATTTGAGAATGTCAGTGCAATTTTCCATCAGGGTGCCTGCTCATCGACAACGGAGCAGGACGGGAAATACATGATGTCCAACAATTACGAATATTCTAAAATACTGCTAAACCATTGCCTAAAAAACAAAATTGATTTTCTTTATGCTTCTAGTGCAGCAGTTTATGGGAATGGTGAAAAAGGGTTTGTTGAGGAGAAAGAGTCTGAGTATCCACTGAATGTTTATGGCTTTTCCAAATTTGCCTTTGACAATTATGTTCGGCGAATTATTACCAAAGCCGAAAGCCAGGTTATGGGACTTCGCTATTTTAATGTTTATGGACCGCAGGAAAATCACAAGGGTAGAATGGCATCAGTTGCTTTCCATCTTTTCCATCAGCTTCAGGATACAGGAAAAATGAAACTTTTTGAGGGAAGTAAAAATTATTGTCGTGATTTTATTTTTGTAACGGACGTGGTGAAAATCAATCTCTATTTTTACGAATCTAAATTTAGCGGTATTTTCAATGCCGGTACTGGTAGTGCAAGGAGTTTTGAGGATATTGCTAATACTCTACATCGTCTGCACGGGAGTGGTGAACTTGAAACTATTCCCTTCCCAGAGGATTTGCGAGGTAGATATCAGGAATTCACAGAGGCGGGACTAAAAAATTTACGCAGTGCTGGTTATGCCGAGCAGTTCACCACCCTTGAAGAAGGTGTCGGGCAATATTATCGACTTCTTTCTGAAACAGATGGAAGGTATATTTGAAAGTAACCACAAAAGATTCATCGAAAGAAGTTCATGATTTAGAATTTACCCAGTTCAGCATAACAGAACTACCAGGATTTTTATTTATTGATCACATTGCAATTGCAGTTTGTAAAGGTGAATTGGAAGCTCAGGTGAGAATGTATCGGTTGATGGGTTTCCGAGAAATACACCGAGAAGATATGGGCAGTACTGATCAAGTAAGGGAAGTTTTGCTGCAAATTGGAGAAAGCAAAAATTTGATCCAGCTACTGGAACCTCTGTCTTCAGAATCTCCGATACAAAAACAAATTGAGCGAAACCGAGGACGTGGAGGATTGGCTCATGTCGGGTTTAGAGTGAAAAGTGCACAGGCTGCTTTTGATTTCCTCAAAGCACAGGGTTTCCGTATTGTAGATTCTGCGCCACGTCTTGGTTCTCGCGGTACAACAGTCTTTTTTCTCCACCCAAAATCTCATCAAGATGTACCCTTTGACGTACTTTTTGAAATAGTCGAAGAACCAAAATAATTTAAAAAATGATCTCTGAAAATAAAAAAGTTCTAGTGGTTGGAGGTGCTGGATACATTGGTTCGCATGTCGTTAAAGCACTTAACAATGCCGGGAAATTACCAGTAGTTTTTGATAATTTGAGTAGCGGACTTCGTAAAAATCTTTTACCTGGAATTCCTTTTATCCTCGGAGATACTCTGAACCCCAAACAGTTGGAAAAGGCTATGGCCGGTGTAGATTCAATTATCCACATGGCGGCCCAGAAAGCAATAGGAGAATCGATGAGAGAGCCTGAAAAATATGCTAAAAATAATATTTCTGGAACAATCAATCTACTCAATGCGGCCACTGCAGCTGAAGTAAAAAGTTTTGTCTTTTCCTCCAGTGCGGCGGTATACGGTGATCCGAAATATTTGCCGCTTGACGAGTCACATCCTACGGATCCGTTGAATTTTTATGGTTACACGAAACTGGCAATTGAGAATCTATTGCGCTGGTACAGCCAGCTAAAGGGGCTCCGGTTTGCCAGCTTGCGTTACTTTAATGCTGCAGGCTACGATGTGGATGGAGAATTGAATGGACTTGAACATAGTCCGAATAATTTGTTGCCTATTGTACTGGAAACGATTGTGGGTTGTAGAGAAAAAGTAGAAGTTTTCGGTACTGATTATGAAACTAGGGACGGCAGTTGCATACGAGATTATATCCATGTGAGTGATCTTGCGGATGCCCATTTACGCGCGTTAAATTATTTGGCTAGTAAAAATAAGGACTTGGTAGTAAATCTTGGTACATCCAAAGGATTGAGCGTACTTGAAGTTTTGCGGATTGCGAGGGAAGTGTCTGGCACAGAATTCAAATACATGCTCGGTCCTAGACGTGAAGGTGACCCGGCAGTTGTTTTGGCTAAATCTGATTTGGCGGCAAAACTACTGGGTTGGCAGGCTAAATACAGTGACGCAAACACCCTTCTGGAAACGACTCTACGTGCTTACCGACAAAATACATTGACATGATCGTGATTGCAATAAATCATTTTTGATGAACATTTTAAATGAATAATTGACGGATTTATATATTTTAAGTTTCAAAAAAATGACCGTAAACCAAATATGAACAAAGAAATACTACATTTCTATTTCCTAATTGTTTTTGTTTTTTCCATTGGAGCGTGTACCATCAAACCAGTCGAGGCGGTCTATCAAGAAAAAGAAGACAGTACTATTTTTACAACAAAGTCTTTAAAAACTGAAAATAGAAATAAGGTAATAAATATTGTTGCCATGAAGGAATGTTATGGTAAAGTGATTTGCACCAATCAGGATATAAAATTAAAAGTCATACATGCGGACCGCTTTTCTTTTTTAAAGGGGAAGGACTTCGTCATTACAACTGAAAAAGGCGAAATTGATTTAAATGAAAGGGATTATTCAACTACATTTAATAACTTAGAGAAGAGCAAAGACGGAACCAGCAGTGTTTTGACAGAGCAGTATTTAGTCTGGTTTTCAGAATCTGAATTTAAAAAAGTAGCTTACGCAAAAACTGCTGAAATGGAAATTGGGGATTATTCTTTTGAACTTTCTAGCGAGAATCGAATTCCGTGGCAGATTTTATTGGACCCAGAGTTGATTTTAGGAATCATGGACAAAGAACAGCAGCGCGAATATGGACAATATAAGCACGAGAACAAAGATAAAAAGAGGTTGGACTTACGAAAAAAACGAATGGTAGCTGAGGCTGAAGAAGCAACATGGAAGATGGTTAAAGACTCAATCAATCCTGAAGATATAAATTACTTTCTGGAACAATTTCCAGAAAGCGTTTATGCTGTCCCAGCTAAATTAAAACTGAAGCAGTTTGAGCAAGAAAAATAGCTAAAATTTGCTTTTTTTAATAGTATTATTCGGGCAAAAAACGATCACTAATATCAATTGAAGGGATCATGCATTGCTCTCGTCGTCCAAACCATTTGTAACGATATTTTGAAACAAAACGGTATACAAAATCTCTTAAGGGTCTTGGAACAATCATCAAATAAAAAAGATACCTTTCCCATCCTTCCAAAAATGACAATGTCCTTAAAGCAGCATTACTACATACGGAGTATTGCCCTTCTTCAAAAAGAACTAGACTGTCAATATAGTTTTCATCAATTTTATGTTTCTTCAACAATTTCATAGCTGCTTTGCTCTGAAGTGAAGCAAAGTGAATTTTTTTTTTGGTATCTCTTTTCACGATAAACTGTACCCATTTATTGCAGAGATTACAATGTCCGTCAAATAAAAGTGTTGGCATCATGATAATTTAGACCAGGATTATTAATAGCTTAATTTATATCTGGACAAACATTATTGGGGAATTAAATGGATTTGTTATTAAGTATACTGGAATTGAGGATATTTTGGAATAGATACAAGTTTTGTTTGAATTACATTTTTTAATGAGATTGTAAAACATGAAAAGGTGGATTGATTTTCTATCAAAACGAATCTTGGGGCCGGCAGATATAGCCAGTTTGGTAGTATTTAGAGTCGGATTTGGGATGCTGATGTTTTGGGAAGTTACACGCTATTTTTACTTTGGTTGGGTTGAAGATCTATTTGCAAAACCTCAGTTTCATTTTCAGTATGAGTGGTTTACGTGGGTAATTCCTTTGCCTGGGTATGGAATGTATTTGCTTTTTGGTGGACTAGGTATTCTGGCTTTAATGATTTCCCTTGGCCTGTTTTATAGGGCTGCGTCGATTCTTTTTTTCTTGGGTTATACTTACGTTTTTCTGATTGACCAAGCAGCTTACAACAATCATTTTTACCTCATCTGTCTAATAAGTTTTATCCTTACATTGACTCCACTGCAAAAATCGTGGTCTCTTGATGTCCTTAGAGGTGCCGAAACACACACTGACCATCTGCCTGTTCTGTGGTTATGGCTTTTAAGGTTCCATATGGGAGTAGTTTATTTTTACGGAGGAATAGCTAAGTTTGATCCTGATTGGT
>CAZOTX010000112.1:0-5531 GCA_964582835.1 uncultured Pseudomonadota bacterium
CGACTACTAAAATACAATCTTGAAAGGGATCGTAGCTTAGTAAAAAACAACGATCACCATCGCCATCAAAAACAAAACCAAGCACCTGACACGAGTTGTTGAGAAGTTTTTCCTTTAATTTCCGACCTCTCAATAACATCTGATGTAGAGTCTGATATCCAGAAAAAATACCATTTTCAATCTCATCCGCATAAATAGTAGAAACACCTTCAAGGTCTGCTACACCTGAACGGACGTTAATTCCCTGGGATGGGTCGCAGTTTGTAAAAATAAAATCTCCTAAATCATAGTTTAGTAATTCCTTGATTAAGAAAGAAAAAGCTCCATTTGCTGCATCTACAATTATTTTAGTACCAACTAAAGTATCATCATTTAACCAATGATTTTGATGATCTCCCATAAATTTTGAAAATAATTTTCGAGCATATTCGTGATCATTACGCAATTCTCCAATTAAAGGAGCAAGGCGAATTTTTTCAAAATTTAAACTAAGGCAACGTTGTGTCAATCGCTTGTCATCTTCTGGAAATAATTTCAAATTTGAAAATCCAATGAAGATTTTAATCCCATTCTGATCTGCAGGGTTATGTGATGCAGTTAATACGAAGGCACATGCTGCACCAACGTGTAACTGATAAAGAGAAATAGCTGGAGTAGGTAAGATATCTACAACTACCGCAGTAAGTCCGGCCTTTCTGATTCCTCGAACAGCAGCCCGATTAAAAATGCCGCTTATATCTCGAGGATCCCATCCAATTACAGCAAGATCATTTGCAGACGCAAAATTAGATTCCAGCAGTTCTTGACAATATGCGTATGTATACAGTTCAAAAAACTCCTCCGTCAATATAGCTTCATCGAGAAAAACAGAAATTGGGTCTGATCCTGAGCAGTCTTCTGCCAATCGAACAGTACTGCGAATTCCGTCAGTTCCTTGTATTCGTTCAATAATCATTTGTTTGTTGGAAAACAAAAACAATTAAAAGGAGGGATACTATCTTCATTCTATTATGCAAACATGAAAAGATAGCAGATAGAAGCAAAGGCTAACCAACTGTTACCGATTTAGCCAAATTTCTAGGCTTGTCAATATTGCGGTCCAAATCCAAAGCCGCGTAGTATGCAAACATCTGGGCCATAATCATTTGTGCCATTGGAGCGCATAAAGGACTCATTTGAGGAAGCAGCACTGCTTGATCGGCCAGTGCTAGAGCACGTTCGTCACCTTGAAACATAATTCCGATCACTGTTCCTCCCCGGGCTTTTACTTGTTCCATAGCAATAAGAGTGCGGTCATGTAAATCTTTTTGTTCAAGAAAAAGTGGGACAAAAAACAGTGCGTGTAAATCTGGTTCAACCATCGACAGAGTACCGTGCTTTAGAAATCCGGCCGGCATTCCTTCAGCATGCTGATAAGTAATCTCCTTCATTTTCAAAGCTGACTCCATAGCTACAGGATAATAAACTCCACACCCAAGAAATAACCAATGTTCTACCCCGCTTGTAGCTCTCGCAATTTTGCGCACGAATCCGGATTGTTCGTTAAGAATTTTGTCAACCGTTTGTGGAAATAACGCCAAATCCCGCTGATGTTTTTGATAAACACCCTTCTCTAATTTTTGCCGCAGTCTCCCTAGTTCCAAGGCTACTCTTAGCATAATGAAGGTTTGTGCCAAGGCTGCTTTTGTTGAAACAACGCATATCTCAGGACCAGACCCTTGCATTATAACGAGATCAACCATCATACTAATTGCAGAACCCATCACATTTACAACCGCAGCGGTTTTTGCTCCATGAACCTTTGCATACTCCAATGATGATTTTGTATCATATGTTTCTCCAGACTGAGAAAGTGCCAAGACAACATCACCAGACTCAATACTTACCACAGAAAACTCGTCAGAACTCAATGACGGGTAGTATAGATCAGCAATAGTTGAAAAATAATACTGACTAATGTTCGCCACATAATATGTCGTTCCGACACCCATAAGATATGCACGTGAAGCTTCAGAAAACATCAATGCCAATCCAGATATTTGTTCCTGGGGAATTTTAAGTGCTTGCCTTATAGTCTGAGGTTCATCAAAAATTTCCTTTAGCATGTAATGAGAATACCCGCCCTTTTTACTCGTTTCCAAATCCCAATCAATGTGTAGAACATTTTTTTCTACTAGCTCGCGCTTCTGCAATTTACGGATTTTATAATCATTTCGACCCAAAACAACATATTCCCCGTCATCCAAGACTACCGCCTTTCTCGTGTATTCTAAAAAAGCATTGAGATCCGATCCGACATAATTACCTCCCTCACCAAGTCCTAATAACAGTGGTGACTCTTTTTTTACACAATACAAGTGTTCCGGATCATGCGCTGATAGCATGACTATTGAAAATGAGCCCTCAATTTGCTCCAGTACAGCTAAAAAGGACTGTTCTATATCATTGCTTTTAGAGTAGGATACCTCCAACAAGTTGACAAAAACTTCTGTATCTGTTAGTGATTCAAAAACAACACCTTGACTTAGCAGTTGCTCCCGCAATTTCTGGTAATTTGAAATAATACCGTTGTGTACAATTACAAACTGTTTATTTGGAGACAAATGTGGATGGGCGTTTTCCTGAGTTACTCCTCCGTGTGTTGCCCAACGCGTGTGAGCAATTCCAATGCTACCTTGCATTTGATCAAGATTTTCCTTTGAATTGACTTCATCAATTCCCCCAATATTTTTTCGTAAATCAAGTACTCCTTGCCTCAACATGGCCATTCCGCAAGAATCATATCCACGATATTCCAAATTGCGGATTGAGTTAAATAAATTTCTGCCAATATTATCTGAATGTACAATCCCACTTATACCACACATTTTTTAATTTTCCGTTTCTTGTGTTTTAGGTACTTTTTTTAGATAGTAGTGTTATCTGCAACAATTTTTCCTGACTCAACAATGGTCCCCGGCCCAAGAGTATGTCGCGCTCCAATGGAAACATTATCTCCAATGAAAGACCCAAGCTTTGTCAAGCCAGTTTCTATCAAGTCTAAGTTTGTATTGCACGTTATTTGACTGTAATCGACTTTGTGATTGACTGTCGTCAGTCCGGAACCAGATTTTACGTTCTCACCCAGTACGCTGTCTCCAACGAACGAAAGACGTCCTATGTCATTGTTTCCAAACAGAACACAGTTTTTCAACTCAGATCCATAACCAATAATTGAGTCCGGACCAATAGCACTGTAATTGCGTATAAGGGAATTATTCCCAACATATGAATTGTCTCCTATATAACATGGACCTTTGAGCACGGTTCCAGATTCGATGGTAACATTACCACCAATATGAACAGAGCCTTCGAGATGCACGTGCCCTAGCAATCTAGCGGTAGAATTTATCTCAGTCGACTCCCACGAGTTCATCAATATACGATTTGCCTCTAGAACATGCCAAGGATGAATCATATCAATCCACCCTTTTTCCCATAAACAAGCTTGAATCCCGCTTGTTTCAATCATTTTCCTGTAACATTGTGAAATATCATTTTGATGTTTCTCCAATAAAGTAAAAATCTTCGGAAACAAAACAAACATTCCTGCAAAAACATAATTTCCTTGATGATCCTTCGGTTTTTCCACCAAACGGCTGATTTTCATTTCATGATCCAAATAGACATTCCCAAACTCTTTAGAGGAATCGGGTAGGGCTATCAAGGCAACTTCCTTGTCGGTCTCAGAATATGTTTGCAAGATCTTTAGAAAGGGATTGTAATCAGTCAATACGTCACCATAAACCAATAAAAACGGTTTTTTTCCCAATGACGAATAGCAAATACTCAAAGCCTGGCCAATTCCATTAAGTTCTTCCTGAACAACATACTCAAGATTCACTCCAAGTATTTTTCCACTCCCAAAATACTGGCGGACAAGGTCCTGCTGATGATTGACTACAATAACAATGTCGTGAATACCTGCTTCCCTGAGGAAACAAATCGTATTCTTGAGAATATATTGACCTGCGATGCGAATCATAGGCTTACAACGGGTTTCAATAAATGGACTCAACCTGTTGCTGCGATTAGCCGCAAGAATAACTGCTTTCATGACATCACCTTAGTAAATGATTTTTTAAAATTTTGAAACCCAGAACACCTTGACATTTCATCTATCTCCAATAAAAGCAATTAAAAATTCTAATACCTGCTTTGCATTCATATTTGCTGTATCCACAACTACCGAATCCACTGCAGGCCTCAGTGGAGCAAGTTTCCGGTTTTGATCTTGATAATCCCTTTTACGTAGAGATGTTAATATTTTTTCATAACAAGCATCTTCACCACGTCCCTGAAGTTGCAACATCCGACGTTTTGCACGAATCTCCGGAGATGCATTCACAAAAAACTTAAATTCGGCATTTGGAAAAACAACTGTTCCAATATCTCTACCCTCCAAAACAGCCCCCAGATAACTTGCTGACTTACATGTTTCCTTAACCAATGTGCGTTGTTGTTTTTTCATCACTTCTCGGATTGAGGGAATAGTACTGATTTTTGAAGCAAGACTGGAAATAAACTCTGTTCGAATTTCTTCAGTCACATCGTTACCATTGCAAAAAACTTTTTTATGTTCAAAAACTATCCTGGTATGATCCCCTAAATCTTGAAGTTCATCATCACTTTCCGGACAACCCTTTCTCCCCCAACTCCAAGCAAGACAACGAAACATTGCCCCTGTATCAACATACAGACAACCAAGTTTTTCTGCAAGTTGGCGTGCAATTGTACTTTTTCCAACACCTGAAGGCCCATCAATGGCAATGATTAAAAAACCCATAAAATTTTTGTTTCACGTGAAACATTTTAATAAGAAAAATTTATCCACATTTAGATTTCATAATCGAACTTTCACTTATGAACATTCCTACCCTAAAAAGTAAAAAATGAAACCCGGCGTCCTCCTAGATTAATTCTGAAAACTGAAGTGAGATTATTGCAGCATATTATTAATAATTCATCAAGTTTCTCAGTAGTTTCTCAATTTCTTTTTGACGGATTGGATCTTTAAAGTTTTTTTGCATTTTTATGTAAATCGTCCTTGCCTCTTTAATCCGGTCTAGCTGTAAATAACTTGATGCAATTCTCAAATTGAGGTCGTATCTTTGTTGATTAGATAAACCACGGTCTAGATAAAGAACTTTTAAGCTAGCAGCCAAAGCTTGTCGATGTTTACTTAATTTGTAGAGAGCAAATCCTTTTTCTTTTAAGATATGCAGTTGCCATTTTTTGCGTCCTTTTTCTACCGTTTCCATCGATTTTAATGCCTGATTCAACCAGCGTTCTGCCAACTCATAGTTGGTCAATTTGTTATAAAGTTGGCCAATTATAACAATCTGTTCCAATCTCCTTTCAGGAGTTAGCTCTACTTTACGTATTGATTTTTTATAGTTAGCCACAAGTTGCTTTAAATAAGGAAAGGCCTTTTCTTTTTGTTTCTTTTCCAGAAAATAATTGCTGAGCATATCCAGAATTTCGTAACTGTA
>CAZOTX010000113.1:0-5451 GCA_964582835.1 uncultured Pseudomonadota bacterium
AAATGGATGCTTCTTGGAAAATTGCAGTAATTGGATCTGGTCCAGCGGGTTTTTATGCAACTGGGGAGTTGTTCCGTCAGCAATCATGGGACATTAAAGTTGACATGTTTGACCGGCTACCTACTCCTTTCGGACTTGTTAGAGGTGGAGTGGCCCCAGATCATCAAAAAATAAAATCTGTTATAAAAATATATAATCGAATTGCAGAAAACCCAAATTTTAGATTCTTTGGAAATGTTGAATTTGGCAATGACATACACCAGTCGGATTTGCTTAAATACTATGATGCTATTATTTACTCAGTTGGTAGTGCATCTGATCGCGTGCTTGGAATTCCTGGGGAGGATTTAAATGGCAGTCATTCTGCTACCGAGTTTGTTGGCTGGTATAATGGACATCCGGATTTTCGTGATCAAGTGTTTGATTTGTCGGTCAAGAATGCATTTGTAGTTGGAATGGGAAATGTCGCGCTTGATGTGGCTCGAATTTTGGCTAAGAGTCCGGAAGAACTAGCAGAAACTGACATTGCGGATTACGCTCTTGAGGCATTACGTAAGAGTCAAATTGAAAATATTTGGCTGGTAGGACGTCGAGGTCCTGTGCAGGCTGCATTTTCTCCCTCTGAAGTTAGAGAGTTTCTTGAACTACCGGAAGCCAATGTTGTGGTAGAAGGTGTATCACTGGAACTAGATGCCGAAAGCAGGAAGATACTGGAAACAGAAGCAAGTAAAGATACTAAGAAAAACATTGAAATTCTAAGACAAATATCACAGAGTCAACTTCCCCCAAAAAAGAAAAGTATCCGTTTCCTTTTTTTGGCTTCACCCATTGAAATTTTGGGGAATGGAAAGGTTGAAAAAATAAAAATGGTGCGTAATCAAATGGTGAAGCAGGCTGATGGTAGTTTACGTTCTCAAGCTACTCAAAATAAAATGGAAGAAGATGCGGGGCTTATTTTCCGCTCAATAGGTTATCTTGGGAAGCCACTTGCAAATCTTCCTTTTGATCAAAAAACTGGAACGATACCAAACGAATGTGGACAAGTAAAAGATTCGGCAAACGGTAATTCTCTTAGAAATCGTGAGTACGTTGCAGGTTGGATCAAGCGTGGTCCAAGTGGTGTGATTGGGTCAAATAAACAAGATTCAGTTGAAACAGTCCATCGCATGCTGGAAACTTTTCTGGCAGAGAAAATTGAACCTGGTCAAAATGTGGAGTTTCTGGACATAGTCTCTCTACTAGAATCAAGAAGTATGGACTATGTCTCATTCGCAGACTGGAAGTTGCTTGATATTTTTGAAGTGGAATCTGGGCAGGCGCAGGGACGCCCTAGGAGGAAGTTAACTTCAATTAGTGAAATGTTGGAAATTATTCGTAAAAAAAGATAACTCTGTAGTTTCAACTGTCCACACCTACAGCATCTGAAATAGAAGTGAAACCATCATCATTCAATAATTTAGCGAGCTCTCGTTTTATTTTTTGGACCAGTCCGGGGCCTTCGTAAATCAGTGCTGTGTAAATTTGCACGGCAGATGCTCCGGCTCTAATTTTTTCGTATGCATCTGCTCCACTAAAAATTCCACCAACACCTATAATTGGCATTTCTGTCCCTAATTCTCTATACAAGTGTCTTATCATCTCAGTGCTACGTTTCTTTAGAGGTTTCCCACTAAGACCACCGGTTTCATTTCGCTGTTTACTTTTAAGTTGTGGACGTTTGAGAGTGGTATTTGTTGCAATTACCCCTTGAATTGAAAACTCCTGAATTACACCAATACTTTTCAACAATGTAGAATCATTTAGGTCTGGAGCAAGTTTTATAAGTAGGGGTGTTTTTTTAAGATGAATCTGATCCAGTTTGTCACGGCGAGCACAAACGGAATCAAGCAAAACACGTAGTGCGTCCTTTTCTTGCAATTTCCTCAGATCTTCTGTATTTGGAGAACTGATATTTAGCGTGAAATAATCCGCAAATGCATGGAGTGTGTTGAGACAATAAATGTAATCATCCACAGCTTTTTTTAAAGAAGTATTTTTGTTTATTCCAATATTTATGCCGAGCATTCGTGAAGAAAAGTCAATATTTGTGTCAACAAAATTAAAATCTTCCTGTATGATATTTTTTTGCCTAGAAACTAGTAATTTTGCCATCTCTTGGGCGCCATGACTGTTGAACCCGAGACGGTTGATTAATGCCTTATCTTTAACGAGTCGGAAAAGACGAGGACGTGGATTGCCAGTTTGTGGATTTGGAGTAACGGTACCAATTTCTACAAAACCAAATCCTAATGCAAATAACGCTGGTAAAATCTTACCATCTTTATCAAAACCCGCAGCAAGTCCAATAGAATTTTTCAGAGATACGTCAAAAAGTTGGATCTGCAAAACTGGATTTTCTTCCTTGAATTGCCGAGTTAAAAACGGAAGAAGACCTGGGATCTTGGAAATTACACTAACGAACGCCAACATCCCCTCATGCAAGGTTTCTGAATTTACAGCAAATAAAAGTGGGCGAAGTTTATGAAAAATAAAATCAAAGAGCATTTTCAGTTTCTTCCCATGATTCAGTTTCAAAAGCATCAAGTTCCGTATCATTATCCTGCCAACTGCCTTTTGGTAAACCCGCTTTATGGCATAGTTCGTCCAGAAAAGTGTGGAGGTCCCACCCATGTGAAACTGCTACTTCAGGTAAAAATAATCCCCTGTTGGTTCCTTTGCTAAGCAGCAATCCATGTTTCCCGACTACAACATTTTTTGGAGTTATGGGAAACATTGGAGTGAGCACATTTATTTCGATCAGCAAATTCGCTAATTCATTAAGATTCACCTGAGGAAATCGAGAATCATCAATTGCAGCAGAAATGGCAGTCCTAGATACAGCATCAATCAAAGTTCTGTGAGCTTCGGTTTGTCCTATACAACCACGTAGTTCTCCTGTATCTCTTTTCCTCAGGGTCACAAATACTGCTCGTTTATTAAGTAATTCTACATATTCAGTTGAAAAAACAGATCGGATTCCATTCCCCAAAAAATTTTGCAAAGATTCTCTCGCAACTTGTAGGAGTTTGTTTTTGTGTTCAAGTGAGTATTCTATTATCATTTTGTTCTAATAATCATGTTTTTGAAGATAAATTCTAGCACAATTTGTCGGATTTGAAAAAATTTCACAAAAAATATTTTTTGTTAGAAAAATTTCCTACAAACAAAATCAATTTTTATCAAAACGGTCTTTATTTAAAACTCATTATTTTTTTCAAAAATTCTTGAGTGATTCAAGAGAGGTTTTTTACAATTTTTCCGAAAAGTATTTTTAGACTATCAAACAAAATTTGGTTAACGAAACAAAACTTATTCGAGACAAAAAAAATCTCATTTTTTTAACAATATTTCAAAAATTTGATCCCAGCAAAAACTTGCCGTTATTGCTAAAAAGTGGATAATAGGATTTTTTAGGTTCAAAAATTTTCAGTATAGATAAAATGAAATATAAAACCATAATTTTAAAGATAGATGAGCGCAAGATTGCTACATTGAAACTGAATCGTCCTGATGTACACAATGCAATGAGTTTTGAGATGATTCGTGAATTGCGTAAAGTAGTTGCAGAATTAAATGCAAACCCTGTAGTAAGGGGAGTTGTTCTGACCGGTTCAGGGAAGTCTTTTTGTGCCGGAGCAGATTTGCGTTGGATGCAGAAAATTGCTAGTCAAAAAAGAGAGGATCGGATTGCAGAGGCAATGGAACTGTCAGAAATGCTTGGAGAACTGGATCAAATCAACAAGCCTCTAATTGGGCGAATCAATGGTTTGTCTTTTGGAGGTGCAGTGGGTTTGATTGCCTGTTGTGATATTGTAATTGCAGAAGAAGGAGCCTTGTTTTCATTGACTGAAGTTTTGTTGGGTCTGCTTCCAGCAACAATTTCACCTTTTGTATTAAGACGTATAGGCCCGTCAAATGCAAGGCGTGTTATGTTAAACGCTCATAGGTTTTCCGCAGAGGAAGCTGTTCACTTAGGTTTGATCTCAAAAGCAGTTTCAACTGAAAAATTGGATGAGGCCATTGAGAAAGAAATAAATGAATTGCTGCGCTGTTCCCCGGAAGCAGTTTCAGCTACAAAAAGACTCATCGCAGAAGTCAGAGGAAAAAACCCCGCAGAAGTTCGTGTTGCTACAATTGAAAAGCTGGCAAATGCATGGGAATCAGAGTCAATCAAAGAGGGGATTGATGCTTTTTTTAGCAAAAGGAAGCCAGTCTGGAATACCGAGATTTAGATCTAAAAAATGAATTTTAAAATTATTCTAAATTTTGCAGGATTGTTTTATGCTGGATTAATGGTTTATTATACTGGCAATTGTCAGGCTGCAGATCCTAGCAAGTTAACTGAATCTGAATCTAAACCCACTCTTTATGAAGAACAATCTTCCCAAACTCCCACAGTATTTGGTGGTGTGGGTAGAAAATTACCTATATGGGAAGTAGGCTTAGATTTGTTGATACTTGGAACACCACATTACGAGGCGTTTCGTAATCAACTGGATTTGAGTAATCGTGTTTTTTGGACTGAGTGGTGGTATGATGACGACTGGGGAATAAAAGGTTTCCATGCAGTACAATCTTTTAGAATGTTTAGTTCAATCGGAAGTAGCGCGATATCTAACACCAAGAATATGGGTGTCATTGCAAAAACTCGGCACTTACTGACTGAGTCATTAATAATAAGTGCTGGCTTTGGGCTGGGAAAAACAGAGTATAGTCTTGCAAGGCAGAAAGAACGTGGTGATTCTTTAGTCTCTGAATTCAGAATGGGAATAAAAATATCGGAGGAATTTTGTACGGAGATAGGTGTTTTGATCATTGACAGCTCTAGTGGAAGTGAATCTGAAGATCAACGTCTTGGTTCAACAAGCTATTTTATGGGATTTAGCTTCGGTTTTTAAAAAGATAAGTAAATTAATTTTTAGAAAGAAACATGCAATTACCAAATTTAGATGAAATGTCAGTGGAAGAAAAAAAGTGGTTTGCTAACTCTATTGCGGGAATGGTTGTTGCTGATGGTCATGCAGATCAGTCTGAGATGAGTTTTCTCAGGGATGCCATAAATTTTTTGAATGACAAAGATGAAATTGATAATTTGATGGTTATCATTAAAAATGGAAACCCTCCAGAGTTGAGTCCACTTGATATTGATCCAAAGCAAGCTTTCCTGATGTTAAAATATCTTGCACAGTTGATGGTCGCAGACGCAGATTTGTCTACAAAAGAAATTGGTTATTTCCTTTTAGCGGGAAGATTATTGAATTTTAACAATGAAATTTTGACTAAACTATGGAAAAGTGCCCGCTCACTTCTTGAGAGGGACTTGCCACAAGCAATTGTAGAAACAGGGAATTTAAAGACTAAAGTGAGTTTGACAAAAGTTGATGAAACTGGAGTCACATTTCGGTTGGGAAA
>CAZOTX010000114.1:0-5440 GCA_964582835.1 uncultured Pseudomonadota bacterium
TGGGTAAATTAGGGGGAAACGAACTAAATTATTCATCTGATATCGATTTAATTTTCATCCATGATAATGAACCTCTCACGGGAGATACGGAACTAGATTATAAACTTCGTATGAAGGCAGCAAGAATCTTGATTGAGGTAATGTCAGAAGTTACTGAAGAGGGTTTTTTGGCCCGTATGGATATGCGTTTGCGTCCTGGAGGTGAAAGTGCTCCTTTGGTCCAAACCTTAGATGAAATGGAATATTATTATACAGTAAGCGGAGAATTATGGGAGCGTCAAGCTCTAATCAAAGCAGTCCCAGTTGTAGGGGATAGAAAGTTAGGAAAAGATGTAATGAACATGATTACTCCTTTCGTTTTTCGGAGTTTGTTGGACGAGGGTGTATTGCGAGATGTAGAAAAAGTGAAAAAGCGTATAGAAGAGGAGCATTTGCAAGAAAGTTTTTTGAACGTAAAATTAGGTATTGGGGGGATTCGTGAGATTGAATTTTTTGTGCAAACTTTCCAACTATTATATGGAGGGACTAAAAGAGAATTTCGTGTTCCTGGTACATTACAAATTTTGCAACAATTACGTCTATCAGAGTTAATTCCGGAACGAGATGCCGATACTCTTGAAAAAGCATATTTCTTCTTGCGCAGAGTTGAACATCACCTCCAAATGCGTGAGGAGCAGCAAACTCACACTTTAGATTCAGACATTACTCGACAATACGAAATTGCAAGAAATTTGGGTTACAACGAATTTGACATTGAAAAAGCCCATCAACACTTTCTGAGTGATTTGAAAGATGTGATGGTGGGTGTTCGTGCTATTTTTAGTGGATTGTTCAGTCGTAAGCACATGGAAATTGAAGCAGCAATTCGCAACTGTGCACGTATTCAAAAATTTACTGTAGAGGAGGAGCGGTATATTGAATCATTTTCACAGCAACTTGCACCTCATATGAGTGAGAGTACAAAAAATCGCTTTCAGCGTTTGTTTGAATCCATCAAGTCTAAAATTATTTTCTATAGAAAATTGTCTGAGCATCCATCTGCTCTTTCACGATTGACTAGAATTGCGGAAACGAGCGAAATGCTTTGGAATTATTTGCTCAATCACCTGGAATTAATAGAACAACTGGATAATTCTACAATAGAAATATCTGAAGAAAAATTTACAGAAAAGCTCAAAAAAAATATCCAAAACTGTGGAGAAAATGAAGAAGAAGAAATAGATCAGCTTAGACAGTTCAAACACACTACTACGTTTATGATAGGAAGTGCCGAAATGGAAGGTGTACTTTCATACGAACGCACTAGAATAGCACTTACCTTGCTGGCAGAAGTTATTGTGCAAGCCGCATTTCGTTTGTCACAAAAATGGTTAACTAAGCGTTATGGAAAAGTCTTGAATTCTAAGGGTGAATCAGGACAATTTGCAATAATCGGTTTGGGAAAACTTGGAGGAAGAGAATTAACATATCATTCAGATCTAGACTTGATTTTTATTTATTACGGTGAGGGATCTACAAATGGTCCGAGAGAAATTGGAGCACAAGAGTATTGGGTTAAATTGGTTCAGCGCTTAATTTCCTGCCTTTCTACTATAACTGGTTCTGGTTATGCCTATAAACTTGACGCGCGCCTTCGTCCGTCAGGGAATGCAGGTGTTTTGGTTACGAATTTAGATCAGTACCTTTCATACCATGAAACATCACAACCGTGGGAACATCAGGTACTGATAAAGGGAAGAGTTATTGGAGGGGTTGGTGGATTAGAATGGTTTCAAAAAGTGGAAGAAGGAATATGCAGTGCTGCATATGATTGGATCCCTCCATCAGATTTGAATGCACAAATAAATCATTTAAGGCGACGTAAAGAGCATGAACTTTCAAAAGAAAAAGATTATCGTCGTAACATCAAAGAAGGTAGAGGAGGTTTGTTGGATATTGAATATCTTACACAGGCATTCCAGTTGAAATATGGAAGGAATTTCCCTCAAATACAGAACTCTCAAACTATGGAGGCTTTGCAAAAACTAGGGGAACTGGAATTTCTAAAAAAAGAAGAAGCCAAAAGTTTGCAATATAACTACAAAATGTTGAGGTTAATAGAAAATGGATTGCGATTGATCTACGATGAATCGACAGATTTAATTGATTTTGAAAAAGTACGGGAGGATACTATTCTCCAACTTCTTAAACATCATGGATATGGAATCCAAAATTTACGAGAAGCAGTAGAAACATCGACCAATAATGTTAGAGAAATTTATCAAAAATATTTTTAAATCTTTTCGGAAATTGTTTACAAGTAGTTATGCAATTTAGAATAACTAATAATTAAAATACATGTTAATAGTTTTTTTGTATTACTATCTAAAAAAATCAAAAATATTAATTAATTAAGTTTAACACATTTAAATTGTATTAATTAAATAGCAAATAAAATGAATTTACATTCCATAAAAAATATATTTTAATCTAAAAAAATTAAAAAAATTTATAATGAATTATCAAAATTTTTTGAATACAAAAAACTGCAGTAAAAAATATTTATTATTTTAAAAGAGATATATTAACTATCTAACTAAAAAATTTACACCTATTACAAAATGCATTCTAAATGCTGTTACAGTTACGAATAGAAAATTTTGCGACAATTAGGGAACTTGAGGTCGAGTTTACAGAGGGATTTTCCATCCTTACAGGTGAAACTGGGGCAGGGAAATCAATTATGATTGATGCAATTTTACTTTTACTTGGACATCGCGGTGATCCAAGTATGATTCGTACAGGAAAAGAGCAGGCTTCAGTTGAAGGAATATTTTCTGTAACAGAAACTTTAGCTAATGGTGATTATTCCAACATTTGGAATGAACTGGAACGGACTGGAATTTCTCTTTGTGATGAATTAATTGTTCGTTGTTTAGTTTCTCATAAAAGTCGTCAAAAAAGGTATATAAACGGAGTATCAGTAACAGTAGATTTCCTAAAAAACATAGGTCGTAAACTAATCAATATTCATGGACAGCACGAGAATCAATCTTTGCTGCAGGTTTCATCCCACTTAGATTTTCTTGATGGTTACGGTCAATTGTTGCCTTTACGTAAACAAGTTTCCGAAGCATTTCATTCTTTGAAAGAAGCGAAAAAAGAACAGATTTCATTGCAAAAGCGAATTTTTGATCGTGCAGTTAGGATTGATGAGCTTAAAAGTGTTATTGCAGACTTGAACGAACTAAATTTACAGCCTTCAGAAGAAGGTGAATTAAGAAAAGAGGAAAACCGACTAACACATGTAGAAAAACTTTTATTGCTTTTAGGACAGGTTAGATATCGACTTCAGGAAGTTGACGGATCAATTATAGAGCAGTTGGAATTGTCCCGAAAACTTTTGAGTGAAGCATTACAGATAGATTCTGAATGTATGAAAATCCTTTCTGGAATTGAAACAGCTCTTTTTCAAGTTGAAGATAGTTTCCAAGAATTAATTCAATACAGTGACAAAATAGAAGATGATCCGATACGACTTGCATGGATAAATGAGAGACTTAGTAGAATACAACATTTTTCTCGAAAATATAGATTACACAATTCAGGTGATCTGTTGAATCTACTTGAAAAATCTTTGAAGGAATTAGATTCACTCGATCACCTTGATGAGGATGAGCAGGAGATTTTTGAAAAGATAGAGAAGTTTGGGAATCAATCACAAAAGCTTGCAGTACTGCTATCTGGGAAGCGGCGTAGAGCTGCAAAAAAAATGGATGCCGAAATTGTTTATGAACTACGTCAATTAGGGATGGAAAAGGCTCGATTTGAGACTCATATTGTTACATCCTCATTTTTGGAAAACAGTGAATCTAGCTCAACTAAGGGTATAGATCAGGTTGAATTTATGCTTACAGTGAATCCAGGACAAGATTTGCGAAGTCTAGTAAAAGTTGCTTCCGGTGGGGAACTGTCACGTATTATGTTGGCCATTAAAACAGTACTTACCTCATTGGATTCTGTAGAAATATTGATTTTTGATGAAGTTGATACAGGAATTAGTGGAGGGATTGCAGAAATTGTGGGTCAAAAATTACACTCACTGGGAAAGAAACATCAGACTTTGTGCGTAACACATCTTCCTCAGATTGCATCTTTTGCAGAGCATCATTTTCTTGTCAGTAAGTATCTAAAGGACAATGAGACTTTTACAAAAATCAATCTTTTAAAATCTAAGAATGAAAGAATTCGGGCGCTTGCAGATTTAATTGGTGGTCAGGAAATCACTAAGCATTCCCTTGAGCTGGCTCAGGAAATGCTGAATAATTTCCAAATAAAATAAATTTTGAAAAAAATCATAAAACCTTTAAGTTAACAATTAAAACAATACAAAGTTAAGTAATCAAAATTTAGGAAAAGACAATAATTTAATACCAATTCTATACTTTTTACAATTTGCTATTCTTGCTATTATATTTTTTAAGTCTCTTAAAAGATCATCTGTAAATTATTTTTCTGTAAGATTTTGCAACAAAAAACTTGCACACGCTTTTCCCCTCCCATAATTTGGTAGAAGAGCTAATTAATAGATATAAACTCAAGTAAGAATTCACAGGAACGATAAATGAGCAATGAAATTAACGAAGAGCTTGAGAAGTTAGAGGGCTTGGACAGCAAACTTCTCAAGTCCAGAACAGTTGTTATATCGCAACAAGTTGATGCTAAATTAACTGCAAAAGTTTTGAGTCAATTGGTTTTACTAGAACAGGAAGGTCCGGAAGCATCAATCACTGTTTTCATAAATTCTCCAGGAGGAGAAATTTTTTCTGGCTTTGCAATTTTTGATATGCTCAATTTTATTGAATGCCCGGTGACAACCATTGTGACAGGATTTGCAGCAAGCATGGGGTCAATCTTGAGCTTGGCTGCGGATAAGGGACGTCGCTTTTGCATGCCACAAGCCAAAATAATGATTCACCAACCTCTGTTAATGGGCTACCAAGGGAGGGCATCTGAGTGTGAAATTCAAGCACAAGAAATTTTGAAGACTCGTGATCATTTGGTTGACTTATATGCTCAAAAAACCGGAAAAAACAAAGAAGAAATTAAAAAAGCAATTGATCGTGATAATTGGTTTACTGCCAAAGAAGCACTTGAGTATGGGCTTATTGACAAAGTAATACATTCTCGTTCAGAGATCAAACAATAGGAATTTCAGGAATCTTGAATTACGAGCTTTCTCTAAAAAGGCAACAAAATTTTTTGGAAATATTTTTATCTGAGTCAATTTTGTTAGGTTGTCAAAAAAGTTCACGAATTATTATATTAAAAAATGTCTATTCCCTCTGTATTTTGTTTTACTAATTTTTAATCCTCTTGTTAAAATAAATTGGCAAAAATTTTCAGCATTTGCTGAATGAAAAAATAGTTATGACAAAAAATTTAATAATTGTTGAATCGC
>CAZOTX010000115.1:0-2608 GCA_964582835.1 uncultured Pseudomonadota bacterium
AGTTGTTCTGGAGATGGAGTCTCTTCGCCAATATTTTCATTGATTTCGTCAAGTGTGACAAAACCTTTCTCACGTCCATCAGAAACCAGATCTTTGATAAGTTTTTCCTCTACTGATGTATAAACTGTATCACTTTTATTTGCTTTGCTCATGCTTTGTTTACAGAGTTTAAAGGGTCAATAAATTATCGAAAATTTTTTTTAGTTCTTTCAAATTCTTTTCTTCGTTTCTTCTCTTTAGAGCAGCTTTTGCACGCTCCTCGTTACTTTTGCAATGGAGTATCCACTCTCGATATTTTTTTTCTAAGTTTCGTTCTTTGAGACGGAAAAGTGATAAACCAAAATCGTGACTGGGAATTTCCTCAGAAAGAAGCAACATTAATGATTGAAATAGGTCTGGATCAGATTTCTCAAGAGTAAATGGATCAAAAGTTTGAAATGCTGCATCGGGCAATTGTAATAATTTTTCGTAAAGCTGGCGAAAATTCGGAGTCTGGAATTCTTCCGATTTTAGGTGATCACGAACAATTGGCCATAAATTCCCTTTTCTCAACAACGACTGTAACAACCACTGTTCATCTTGGGAAGATGAATTATTCCTAAATAAACGTGTTAAATTATCATCAATCAATTTATTTTGCAAGTTTTTGTTCTTTTTTCTTTTTAACTCTTTTGTCAATAATTCTGGAGGAATTTTCAATCTTTCACCAATTGTTATCAGAGTGAGCTGTCGGCGTTTTGGATCCTGAATTTCATGTAATACAGGTAACAATTCTTCTAGACCTTGCATTTTACCCTGAATGCTGTCTGGGAATTTTTTTATGGTTTGTTGCACCAGATAATCTAGAACCGGAACTTTTAGATTCAGTAAAGTATCAAAACTTTCTTTTCCTTTTTTCAATAAAAATGTGTCCGGATCTTCTCCTTCAGGGAGTGTCAGGATGAAAGACTCAAGGGCTACAGGAAGCAAAAGAAGAGCATGCCTAAGTGCGGAATTCTTTCCTGCATTATCACCATCAAAAAGTAAAATTACAGTATCTACATAACGAAGGGCTATTTTAAAATGTTCCTGAGTCAGTGCAGTCCCACAAGGCGCAACAGCTTCAGTAATGCCGTTTTCATGTAGCCGTATCACATCAAGATATCCTTCCACAAAAATTAGTCGGCGTCGTTTTCTGATGGAAGCGAGTCCTTCAAATAGACCGTAAAGGATTTGGCTTTTTCGGTAATAGTGAGTTTCTGGACTGTTGAGATATTTAGGCTTATCTTCGGGCTTAATTGCACGTGCGCCAAATCCGATGCAACGCCCTCGCAAATCCTTGACAGGAAACATCAATCGTCCCCGGAAAGTATCATAGTGTCTTGTAGATTTTTCACTGACCTTGATCAATCCTGTCCTGGACATTTCTGAGAGAGAAATATTTTTTTTCTGAAGATAGTTCAAAGAGCTTTGCCATTCTTTCGGAGACATTCCTATTTGAAATTTCTTCCACATGCTTTCTGGAACCTGACGCTGTTTTAGATATGTGACAGCATTTTTCCCTTCTGGAACAGATAGCTTTTCCTCAAAAAAAGCTGCTGCCTCCTTTAGACAATTTAGTCCGCGGTCTTCTTCCTGATTAGAATTCATATGTCTGTCAGACTTAACTTCCATCTCTATTCCAGCACGTTTTGCCAGTTCTTCTACTGCTTCAGTAAAAGAAATACGATCATATTGCATTAGAAATTTTATGCTATCCCCACTGACGTTACAGCCAAAACAATGAAAAAAACCACGTTCTGGATTTACATTGAATGAGGGGGTTTTTTCAGAGTGGAAAGGGCAAAGTCCCTTGAAGCTAGAACCAGATTTGTTAAGTGTGACGCCATGTTCAGAAATCAAGTCCACAATATCTGTAGTATCTACAACTTGACGAATAAAACTTTTACTAAATTGCATATTTTGAATTTACGAATAGTTTTTAAAAAAGGATTATAAAAATTTTTCTTTCCTAATTCATTTAGAAAATTCATGGCTGACTATTCATTCTTTTTATTTTGCAGACCCTCAAAAATGTTTTGCCAGTCCGCTTGCAGAAAAAATAATTTTGGTGCTAAAAAAAGATTTTAATGTTTTGTTTTGTTTTTCTTTGCGGGATTTAACTGCCTTTAAATATTCATGATGTTCTCCGAATATTATTGTAATTCCAGAAAAACTTTCCTGCCATTCTTGAACAAGAGGTAAACTGATTGTGTCTAGTTCGGAAATTATTCGGTTCATCAGAACGACTTTTGTATTTGCAGATACTAGCATCAAAGCCCAAAATCGTGCTGCATACTCAGGTTGAAGTTTATTAACAGGTATATTTATAATACTACCGGTCAATCCTAAGCGGTCCTTCAATATATCCAAATTTTCCCTTTTTCCTCCAAACCACGGTCGGGGCATAAACAGTTTGGATTCCATATTAACCTTTACTGTAGCTTTCTTGTTAGTACATTCCCACAAGCTTTCGTCAGTGTGAAGATGAGTGTTCGCTGAAATATGTAAAGAACCAGTTTTAGGCTTGAGCTTTTTCTGAAACAAACGCCACAATACTTGTCTCTGATCCTCATTTTGAAAATGGAAA
>CAZOTX010000115.1:2708-5423 GCA_964582835.1 uncultured Pseudomonadota bacterium
GCCATAATTTTACTTTGGGGAAACATGGGTACAGGAAAAACTACTTTTGCTAAAAGTCTTTGTGCAGGTTTGGGCATTCTTCCTGAAACAGTTATTTCGCCAACTTATACTATGGTAAACATATATTCAGGGAAATGGGAAATTCTACATGTTGACCTTTTCCGTTTGACGACATCGGAGCAACTCGATGATTTTGATAGTGCAGATCTGTTCGCCGAAAAAGGTATTACTTTGGTTGAATGGCCTGAATTTATCTCAGAATTTTTAGCTGATGAACCCGTTCTCAACTTGCACTTCAAAACCATTTCAGAGAATAAAAGACAGTTAATCATGAAAAGTGAATCTACTAATTTTGACACACTTTTAAACACTTTGAAACAACCTATTTTTTCTCGGGAAAAATCAAAAAGGCCTTTGATTCGGTAAAATACATGATTCGACTTTCAGTTGACACTTCTTTTGAGCACTTGAGTATTTGTTTGACGAGGAATGGGAAGCCTTTGGGAAATTACTATTCTTTGTGTAATCGAAGTAATGTAACAACTATTTTTCAGGTTATTGATGATTTACTAAAAAAAGCTGAGTTAAGTTTAGCGGAAGTTGATGCATATATTGTAAACTGCGGTCCTGGGTCATACACTGGAGTAAGAATTGGAATGAGTGTTGTTAAAACATTTGCTCAGGTACACAATAAACCGACTGTGGCAGTCAATTCTCTTGAATTGCTTGCCGGACAAATTAGGTACTTACAGAGTGATTTCCCAGTAATACTTAACTGTACTCGAAGAGAAATATTTCAATCAGTTTTCCGGATTGCTGATAAACACCCAGTTGCACAGACACCAATTGAGCTTACCAGTCTGGAAAAATTCATTGAAAGATCAGGAGATGTTCCGGTTGTAATTTATCGTGTTAGTCCTGAACGCCGAAAGCCAGAACCACTTTTTGAACAATTAGTTTCACTTCCCTTGGATTATCCTGTGCCGGACGCACTTCTTTTAGATCGTTTGGGAGCGTATAAATTGGCTTCATCTGCATTTCAATCCGATATCCAATTACGCCCATTATATATCAAACGTGATGTAGAAAAAATCTGTAAAAAAATTTGATTTGAAGATTTAGAGTTAAAATATATATCCTAATGATAGGCTTTCAATGCTATATCACACTTTTTCAACTCAACAAGAAATAGATCGAGAATACAATCCTCGCTTTATTGTTGAAAATACAGAAGAGCTGATAAAAAGATTTTTCTCTGAAAGTCAGAGAGTGCTAAGAAAATATTCTAACTTCTCCTCAGTGGCTTATGGTCCATCAACAGCAGAAACACTTGATATTTTTCCTGCTGCAAGACCTTGCAGTCCCGTTAATATTTTTTTCCATGGGGGTTACTGGCATGCTTTTATGAGCGAGGATTTTGCTTTTGTGGCAGAAGGACAGGTACGAAACGGGGTTACGACGGTTTTGGTAAACTATGGTCTTTGCCCATTGGTTGATATCGATGAAATAGTGCGTCAGTCCCGTTCAGCAGTAGCCTGGGTTTACCAAAATATTGAGACTTTTGGTGGGAATCCAGATCGGATCACGGTTTCGGGACATTCAGCCGGTGCTCACCTGACTGGAATGCTACTGAACACTGATTGGGGAAAAGACTATGATTTACCTCAGAATTTGATCAAGGGGTTTTTGTCTTTGAGCGGACTTTTCGATCTTAAACCATTTCAATTTTCTTGGCTCCAGTCAAAATTGCAATTAACTCCAGAACAAGTTTCACGCAATAGTCCAGTACTACTTAAACCAAAATACAAACCTCCATTTTTAGTCGCGGTTGGTTCAGAAGAATCTCATGAATTTCATCGTCAATCAAAAAACTATGCTTTTTTTTTGGAAGGACACGGAGTTCCTGCTGTATATTCAATAATTCCAAAAAAAAACCATTTCAATATCCTTTTTGATTTTCTTGGTGAAGGAGGTCCATTGTGTAAAAAAATTCTCGAGTGGTAATTAAAAAACATTTTTTAAAAAAATTTAGGAAAGGAGGACCTTTTCAAGATTGACACTTGGTTTGCTCGAAACGATAATATTTCTTAAAACTTAAAAAAATTAAAAAATGTATGAAGTTTGAAAACACCAATAAAGAGAATCTGCAAATTTTGGAACAAAAACTTGCCGCAAAGTATAATAAATATAAAGATGCCTCTTTAAAGCTGGACCTTACGAGGGGTAAACCTGGAACAGAACAATTGGAATTGGCTGATGAAATGGAAGGCTTACTCAAAGACAAATTGATTTTAAAGGATGGTACTGATCTCAGGAATTATGGGGGACTCGATGGGATTCCTGCAGCACTTAAACTTGGTGGAGAAATGCTTGGTCTTACAGAAAAAGAAGTTATTTGCGGAGATCACAGTAGTTTGTCACTAATGTATCTTTACATGCTTCATGCTTTCTATCATGGCTCACAGGGTCCTAATTCTGCGTGGATTAAGGAAGGGGAAGTAAAATTTTTGGTAGTAGTACCAGGATACGATAGGCATTTTTCCATTTGCGAGGAACTGGGAATACAAATGATAAGTGTAGAAATGCTTGATGACGGTCCCGATATGGACAAAGTAGAAGATTTAGTTCGCAATGATCATATGATAAAAGGCATGTGGTGCGTTCCTAAATATTCCAATCCAACAGGAAATGTTTATTCTGAAGAAGTGGTGGAAA
>CAZOTX010000116.1:0-5376 GCA_964582835.1 uncultured Pseudomonadota bacterium
CGGGAATTGAAACGGTTTTCTACGATATAACACATAAGCCTCCTGCAACTTTTGGGTGGGAGTGAAACTAAATCGTAATATAGAATCTGTTTTTATAAAAATTTATGATAGGAGATGATAATGGCAAAAGGTTATTTAGTTGCGCATATTCGAGTACATGATAAAGAGGGATTTGAGAAATTTAAGGAAATGTCCGGACCAGCAATTTCTGAATACGGAGGCAAAGTTCTCGTCCGCAACCCGAGTCCGGACGTACGAGAAGGTT
This sequence comes from uncultured Pseudomonadota bacterium, assembly GCA_964582835.1. Classification (GTDB taxonomy): domain Bacteria; phylum SAR324; class SAR324; order SAR324; family NAC60-12; genus Arctic96AD-7. The sequence goes on from CAZOTX010000116.1 coordinate 266, forward strand.
GTGATTCTGGCGTAGCAATTGTTATTGAGTTTGAGAGTATTGAAGGTGCTAGAAAATTTTATGAATCAGATAAATACACAGAAGCAAAAGCAGTACGTGAGCTAGCTTCAGACACCGATTTGATTCTAGTTGAAGGAATGTGAAGGGCACCAATAATAATTACTACAAATTCTCTACAAAGTTAGAAATACATTAATGATGTCAATTATTTTAAAACCTATATGAAATACGAATTGATGACGCCCTTAAAACTTGAGAAGTACCTGATAAGTTTTTAAAAAATACTGTTAAATAAATAATTTTAAGACTGTTATAATTGGGATGGGAATAAACCAGATTCAGAAAAATATAGAAAAATCGTTATTGTTAAAAGTTGATAAAAAATTATTAAAATTTAAATAATAATTTACAAAATATGTAAATCTATTTTTCAATTTTTATTTGTTTTTTAGTCAGTCAAAAGTTTCGTTGTGACCTCCAGAAAGTAATTGGACCTAAAAACATTTTAGCAATATTTCTGGTTATTCCTTTCGCTCAAGGTGACATGCAACAAATTTTTATTAAGTTAATTATGGAATTTAATGACAAACTAAATAATAAAACTGGAAATTAAAACTTAATCTTTTAATTAACAATGCTGGATCAAAGATATTTTGCCAACATAGACTGGGTTCTATGTTTTTTGGTTTTGCTAATTTGCGGTGTAGGATTGATTGCACTTTCCTCTGCAACAGTCGGAACTCCTGGTCAGGAAGATTATTTAATACAACAAGTTTATCGAATTTTTGCTGGAATTGGTGTAATTATTTTTGTCCAATTGATTCACTATAGAAATTGGGCGGGCTTGGGTTTTGTAATGCATCTAGTAGTAATTGGTCTGCTGATTCTTGTACTATTTTATGGAACTGGGGGGCCTGGTGCGCCTGTTCAACGATGGTTGAAAGTTGGGCCATTTTTTTTCCAACCTTCTGAATTCAGTAAGTTCACGATGGTGCTTGCTCTTTCACATCATTTCAGGGACTTCGAACAGCCTAAAGGCAATTGGCTTTGGATGGTTTGGCCCCTTTCCATGATGGCGGTTCCTGTAGTTCTGATTGTCAAGCAACCGGACTTGGGTACAGCTATGTTACTCTTGATAGTTTTCATACCAATCATATTTTTAATGGGGATTCGTCTTAAGACAATTATTTTTCTTGGGGTACTTACATTAGCTTCCATGCCAATCGTTTGGATTTATGTCCTAAAATCATATCAGAAAGGTCGTATTCTGACATTTCTTGACCCAGAACGTGATCCTTTGGGATCTGGTTATCATATAATACAATCAAAAATTGCAATTGGTAGTGGAGGGGTATTTGGGAAAGGGTTTGGAGAAGGAACACAAGGGCAACTAAATTTTTTGCCTGCGCACCACACAGATTTTATTTTTTCTGTATTCTCTGAAGAGTGGGGGTTCATTGGAGCAATGTTGGTATTGATTTTGTTTTTAACACTTGCATTGTGGTCATTGGCTGAAGTACTGAGATCAAAAAATATTGTAAGTGCCATTCAAATCACTGGAATTATCGCGATATTTATCACACATGTCTTAATCAATATTGGTATGACAACAGGCTTGATGCCAGTGGTAGGTGTCCCTCTTCCTTTTTTTAGTTATGGAGGCTCATCAATGCTATCCATGATGTTTGGAATTGGTCTTTTACTAAACATCAAAATGCGCCGTTTTGAAAAAGAATAAATAACTTTGACCAAAATTATTTCCATTATTAAATCCATATTATATTTTCGATGGTTCGTCTTCGTTTTGCTCCAAGTCCTACAGGAAATTTGCATATAGGTGGTTTAAGGACTGCTCTTTTTTGTTGGTTATATGTACATCAACGCGGTGGAAAATTTATTTTCCGTCTAGAAGACACAGATCAAACAAGATTGGTTGAAGGTGCTGAGAAAGATTTGATCAGAATGTTGGAATGGTCAGGAATTGATTTAGATGAAGGTCCTGGAATTGGAGGAGAATTGGGACCGTATCGTCAATCCGAACGCTTGGAAATATATGGCCGCCATGTTCTGAAATTACTTGATGATGAAAATGCATATCATTGTTTTTGCTCTGCTGAACGTCTGGAAAAACTTAAAACAGAGCAACGTGCTAAAGGAGTTACTCCTCGTTATGATGGATTTTGTAGGAATTTGTCGAAGGCAACAGTTAGAAAAAGTCTTGGTGAAGGTGAGAAAAATGTTGTACGGATGAAAGTCCCTGAAATTAAGGAAACAATGGTACTTGAAGATTTAATCAGGGGCAGTGTAGCAATTGATACTAGTCAAACTGAAGACCAGGTATTAGTTAAAAGTGACGGCTTCCCAACATATCATCTAGCTGTAGTTGTTGATGACCATTTGATGAAAATAACGCATGTAGTACGCGGAGAAGAATGGCTTCCTTCATTCCCAAAACATTTGTTGCTATATCGCTTTATGGGCTGGAGCCCTCCTAAGTTTGCACACTTGCCTTTAATAATTAATCATGACAAATCAAAACTAAGTAAACGTCAAGGTGATTTTACCGTGGAAGACTTCCGTTTTCTAGGCTATCTTCCAGAAGCTCTGGTTAATTTTATTTCATTGCTTGGTTGGTCTCCAACTACGGATCAAGAACTATTCTCACTTTCTGAATTACTAAATGTTTTCACTTTAGAGCGTGTTAACAAATCCGCAGCGGTTTTTGATCGAGAAAAACTAAACTGGATGAATCAGCAATATATACAAAATTTAAACATAGAGGAATTATATCTTCGACTAATTCCATTCTTGGCAGAAACTCCTTATGCCAGAAAGGATGAAATTCTACTCAAGAAAGCTATAAAAATCCTGAAACCACGCTTAGTATCTCTGTCAGAAATTGGTGAACGTCTCTCTTTATTTTTTGACCAAAATCCAGTAATAACTGATCAGGAGGTAAAAAATCTCCTGAGAAATGAAACCTCAAAAGAAGTGCTTTCTGCATTTATCAGGCAGCTGGAATCAATTGGTAAATTGACTGAAGATAACTTTGTGAGTGTTGTGGAAAATATCCAAAAAGATACAAAGATAAAGGGGAAAAATCTATGGCTACCTTTACGCTACGCAATTACTCTCGAATCTCAGGGACCTGATTTAAAGCTTATGGTTGATTTTTTTGGAAAGGAAAAATGTTTGCACTTAGCTAGGCATGCTCTGGAATTATGATGCATAATAATAACTAAAATATTAACAGTAAATTTGCAGGAATTTCAAAAAAATGAAGCTTGGAAAAATAATATCTCACTCTACTTTTTATTGTATTATTTTTTCGATATCAATTTTTTTAAAAGTATTCCCCGAACTCATTCATGCTTCTCAAACGCAGGGCCAATTAGCATTAAATTTTGATTCTAAGCTGAAAGAAGCTACAAAAAATTTGGTATTATATGTTCTTGGTAGTAAAAAGAAAGTAGTAATTACTGTTATCGATATCTTAAATTATGAGAGTCAGGGGAGAGACTCAATGACCTTTTTGCTTGAAGAAAAAATCACAGATTCTCTTTATAAAAAACTACCTGATCAAGTTGTTCCTTATTTTGAAATAGTTTATCTGCGTTTAGAATGGAGAAACACATTCCCTGAAATAAAGCATGACCCTCTTACAGAAGACTTAGCAAAGCTTACCAGTGCGGACTGGCTCCTTACTGGGACTCATCAAAAAATCGAGGGGTCTCTCTCAGTCAATTTGGAACTTTATGATTTGGAGAGTGGAGCCCTTCTTTGGCAAACAATTGTCGGAAAGGACAGTTTAGATGAAAATGATTTGGAAGAGAAAAAAATAAGAATTGAAGAAGAATCCAAGCAACAATTAATGCAAAGCATTTCAGTTTTTCCACAACAAAATTACACTAAGATTCCTCGTCCTATTTTTCCTCTAATTAATAAAGAAAAATTTTTAGAACCAGGAAAGTTAGGTGAAAATAAAAATAATCCTGAGTCAGTTATGATGATTGAACCGATTAAAGAGGGGCATGAAATTCCTGAAGGAATGGTAATAATTAAGGAAGGAGAATTTTTGATGGGAAGCAATCTTGGTAGCGAAGATGAACTTCCGGATCATTTGGTTTTTGTGAAGAGTTTTTTTCTTGATCAGTATGAGGTGACAAATGCAGACTACAATGAATGCTTGAAATGTATAAGTGGAAATGGTGGGTTTGACACAATTGAACTTCAGCAACCTGTGGTATATGTAGATTGGGAAAATGCAGATGCTTACTGTAAATTTAAAAACAAACGTTTACCGAAAGAGTCAGAGTGGGAATATGCTGCTCGTGCAGGAAGCAACAAAAAGTATAGTTTTGGGGACAATCTTTTATTGCTTGAAATTTATGCCTGGATGAAAACAAACACAGAAGACAAAGGCCATTGGGGAGCAAAAACTGTAGGTAGTAGAAAGGCGAACAAGTGGGGATTATATGACATGCATGGCAACGTCATGGAATGGGTCCAAAATTACTATATGCCTAATTATTTTTCATCCGTTCGCCAATCCAATAATTCCGATTATATGAATGTTATTCATGGAAACGAAAAATATCCGTTACGAGTGGTCAGAGGAGGTGCATGGGGAGGACTTCATGAAGCTGGTACTCCGGAGGGATTACGAGCCTCAAAACGTTATGCTTTTGTAGAGTGGACGCGTTCTTTTCAAATTGGTTTCCGTTGCGCAAAGGATATTCCATAAGAAATTAATACTTTTGAATAAAATTATCAACCCGCATTTTACTGAATTACTGTTATAAATTATGTCTGATATTTTAGTTTTTTTCAAAGTTTAAGCAATCTATGTCAACACTTTTTGAATCACTTCATAAGCCACTTGTAACATGTAAAGTAGAAGATTCTGCGTTTGAAAAGATTTTGCCTTTCGGTACAGATTTAGAACTGCGCGATCGATATATTAATTTCTTTGGTGGATTGCGCTTGGGAAAGTTGCTTGAAGAATTTGATTTGATTGCGGGGGAAGTTGCATACAAACACACAGAGGGTTTGGAACGTAACCTGACCATAGTTACAGCGGCATGTGATCGAATTGATTTTTTGGGAGAACT